>JAITHX010000161.1 GCA_031279735.1 Prevotellaceae bacterium | reverse complement strand
AAATCGACAGAACCGAAGCCGACGCGGGGACACGCCATCCCGCGTTTTCTATTTTCAATTCACGATTTGGTGATGGCGTGAATCCGTTGATCCTATCCCTGAAGGGTAATGTCTCAAATCGTATGATTCACGAGGATAAGCAACCGATACTAATTGGAGGTTGCGGTGACCGACAGCCTCCAATTAGTATCGGTTGCTTATCCTCGCGAATCATACGAATTGAGACATTACCAAATTATGAACTGTCCCTTCGGACGGATACTGCCCGAAGGCAATTCATAATTCATAATTAATTACTCTCCACCCGTCCGACAGGCATTAACAATTAACAATTAACAATTAACAATTAATTATGAACTGTCCGATTTTCCGTCAGGCAATTCTTACTTTCCAATTGTATAATTTGCTTAACTATTAATTTTTTACGTTCTAAAACTCGGAAAATTTTAAGTAGAATTTCGGAATTTTTAAGTAGAATTTCGGAATTTTTAAGTAGAATTTCGGAATTTTTAAGTAGAATTTCGGAATTTTTAGGTAAAATTTCCGGAATTTTAGGTAAAATTCCGAAATGCTGTCTTAAACATTCCGGTTGCTGTCTTAAGCTTTCCAATTGCTGTCTTAAGATTTACGGTTGCTGTCTTAAGCTTTACGGTTGCTGTCCTAAACTGTCCGGTTGCTGTCTTAAGCTTTCCGGTTGCTGTCTTAAACATTCCGGAATTTATCGTAAAATTTAGGGAATGTACCCTGAAACTACGGGAATTTTTTCTAAAATCGCCGGAATTTGCTTTGAAGTCTCTGAACTTTTAGGTAAAATTCCGGAAATTTCAAGTAAAATTTTCGGACTCTATCCTAAAGAAACGGATTCGCGATTTCAATGAACTTAGTTGTTCGCCATGAAGTCCGGCCTGCGTTTTCAAAAATCACGTTGTTGACCTGCTCAGTGGAATTGTTTCAAACTTCAAGCGAATCTCAATTCGACGCGGCAAAGGTATGCATATATTTTTATAAATTAAGAATTAAGAATTAAGAATTAAGAATTGCCTGCGGACGTGAAGACTTGTAATTCATTCGTAATCCTACGTCCGCAGGCAATTCTTAATTCTTAATTCTTAATTCTTAATTTCCGCAGGGCAATTCTTAATTCTTAATTTCCGCGCAAAGAATTATCTTTGCGGAAAATTTTGATGGAAGTGATGGAAGATAAGATAAGAAAAAGTTTTGACGAATATTTGGCAGCATACGGCATGCTGTCGGACATGATAGCCACGGTCAGCGACCTCATATCGGAAACGGAAAAGCTGGTCGAGGATTTTGTTGAAAAGGGAACGCCGGCGATGTACGGCAAAAACGTTTCGAACGAACTGATCGACAAGGTCGGAGTTCTGCTGCCCGAACTCATCGCGTATCAGGACGAGCGGGAGGAACGGAAGAAAAAGCTGATAAGCGAAAACTTGGAGTATGAGCGCGACATGGATTTCGACGACGACTGCTTTACGGACAATTACCGAATCGACAGTCTGCTCTCGATTCTCGCCGAACTCAACGGCGCGATAACCGGCATTTCGTCGGGCAGCAACAATGTTGCGAAAACAAACAAGCTGACCATGATAATTTCGCATCTCGACAAAGCGCTGGGCAACATCGAATATCTGAAGAAATACTATGCGTCGAACAAAGAGTTCTCCAAAAGCGAACTGACGATATTCAACAGGATCTACTGCGCGCTCTTCACCAACAAGAACGCTTTCGAGATGGAACTCGCCCAGACGGAACATGAAAACGAAATGATTTCGGACGATATCCGCCCTATCATCAAGCATCTGCAACATGTTTCCCCGCATTTGTACAAGACTTTGACGGATTTCAATACCTGCGTCGCCAGATATAAGATGCTTGGCGACGAACTCGAGCTGAGCGCCGAGTATCTCACCGAAAAACAAGCCAAAATCGTCGGCATGATGGACAAAATCGAAACCAAGATCGACAACGGAGAATATGACACTCCGGCGAATCGACGCCTCCTGCCGCGAATCAGAAAGGTCAAAGCCACAGTCGATGAATTCAACCTCTTTTACGTCGGGCTGAAATCGGAACTCAACGATATCTGCGCGATTCTCCGGCAGGGAATCCTGACGCTCGACAAATACAATAATACAAAACAATTAAACTTTTAATGCATTCGGAAACCGAGAAGGAAATCAGAATACGCGGCGCTCGAGTACATAATCTCAAAAACATAAATGTCGATATACCGCGCGACAAACTTACGGTGATCACAGGACTTAGCGGCAGCGGCAAATCGTCGCTCGCCTTCGATACTATCTATGCCGAGGGGCAGCGGCGATACATGGAAACCATGTCGCCATACGCCCGCCACATTCTCGGAATTCCCGAACGTCCCGACGCCGATTCCATCGACGGACTCAGTCCGGTTATTTCCATCGCTCAGAAAACCGTGGGCGCAAACCCGCGTTCGACCGTCGGCACCATCACCGAGATTTACGATTTCCTCCGCGTGCTTTATGCCCGCGCCGCCGCCGCCTACTCGCATGTTACGGGGGAAAAGATGATTAAATACACCGACGCTCAGATCACGGAGCTGCTCGCCGAGAATTTCCGCAATCGTAGAACCGTTCTGCTCGCGCCTCTGGTCAAGGGCAGAAAGGGTCACTACAAGGAACTTTTCGAACAGCTCGCCAAGAAGGGCTTCACCGAAACGCGGATCGACGGAACGATGACGGAAATAAAACCCGGCATGAAACTCGACCGATACAGGAATCATTTTATTGAGCTTGCGGTGGGGAAAATCATCCCTTCGCCCGAAAACATCGACGCGCTGCGCTCGGCGGCGGCTCTCGCCATGATGCACGGCAAGGGCGAAATGATGGCGATGGAACTCGATAAGGGTACCGTTCGGCATTACAGCCGAAAACTGATGTGTCCGAGTTCCGGCGTCTCTTATGCCGAACCGGCGCCTCACAGCTTTTCGTTCAACTCGCCGAGGGGTGCCTGTCCCCGATGCGGCGGTCTGGGTTCGATTCCCGAAATAGACCCGGCGAAACTCGTGCCCGATTCGGGCGTCAGCATCAGGAAGGGCGGAATACTCCCGCTCGGAGCCTTCAAGAACAATATAGTGTTCGCCAAGCTCGAAGCCATTGCCCGCAAGTACGATTTTTCGCTCGACGACAAGATTTGCGACATTCCCGACGAGGCGATGAGCGCCATTTTATACGGCACGGAGGAACCGCTCAAAATCGACGACCTCCCCGGCTTGCCGGGCAGCTACGCGCTGAATTTCGACGGACTGATGAACATACTCTACTCGCCTGAAAGCGGCGACGAATCCGGCGAACGCAGCGAACGCTACGTGAAATACATTACATGCTCCGAATGTCGGGGAACGCGCCTCAACAAGGAAGCGCTGCATTTTCGCTTCGGCGAAAAGAACATAGCCGAACTCTCGAAGATGAACCTCGACGAACTGAACGAGTTTCTCGCCGCAACAGCCGGAAAAATCGACCGGAAAACCCGCATAGTCGCCGAAGTTCCGCTCAAGGAAATATTCGGTCGCCTCGGCTTTCTGCGCGACGTGGGACTGAATTACCTTTCGCTCGACCGTCCGGCAGGCACTCTCTCCGGCGGAGAGGCGCAGCGCATCCGGCTCGCCACGCAAATCGGCTCGCAGCTCGTCAACGTGCTGTATATACTCGACGAACCCAGCATCGGACTGCATCAGCGCGACAACATCAAGCTGATAGATTCGCTGAAACGCCTGCGCGACGCCGAAAACACCGTGATAGTGGTGGAACACGACGAGGATATGATTCGCGCCGCCGATTTCGTGCTCGACATAGGCCCGCGCGCCGGCGAACACGGAGGCGAAGTCACCGCGCAGGGTTCGCCCGACGAAATAGCCAAAAGCGATTCGCTCACGGCTCTGTATCTCGACGGACGCAAAAGCATCGAAACTCCCCCGCAGCGCAGAAAGGGCAGCGGCAAACAGCTTCTGCTGGAAGGCGCAACGGGCAACAATCTCAAGAATCTCACCGTAGCTTTCCCGCTCGGCGTTCTGATCTGCGTCACCGGAGTGTCGGGCAGCGGCAAATCTTCGCTCGTCAACGAAACTCTGCACCCGATTCTCTCGCGCCATTTCTACCGCAGCCTGAAGGACGCGCTGCCCTACAGGGCGGTGAAGGGAATAGAACACATAGATAAGGTGGTGGAGGTCGATCAGTCGCCCATAGGGCGTTCCCCGCGCTCGAATCCCGCAACCTACACGAATGTGTTCACATTTGTCCGCAAACTCTTTGAAGCGGTGCCGGAATCCAAAGCCAGAGGCTACTCCGCCGGACGATTTTCGTTCAACGTGAAGGGAGGACGCTGCGAGGAGTGTCGCGGCGCCGGAGTGAAGGTCGTCGAAATGAATTTTCTGCCCGACGTTCACGTCACCTGCCCTTCCTGCGGCGGCAAACGCTACAACCGTCAGACGCTCGAAGTGAAATACAAAAACAAAAATATATGCGAGGTGCTCGACATGACCGTCGAGGAAGCCTGCCCGTTCTTCGAGAACATACAGTCGATATATCGCCACCTCAAAACGATGCGCGACGTGGGACTCGGCTACCTTCGTCTCGGTCAGCCCGGAACAACGCTCTCCGGCGGCGAAAGCCAGCGGGTCAAACTTGCAGCCGAACTCGCCAAGCGCGACACCGGCAACACGTTCTTCATACTCGACGAACCCACCACCGGACTGCATTTCGAGGACGTCAAAGCCCTGCTCGACGTGCTGAACAAACTCGTGGAACGGGGCAACACGGTGCTGATAATCGAACATAATCTCGACGTGATAAAAACCGCCGACTATGTTATCGACCTCGGACCCGAAGGCGGCACGGGCGGCGGCGAAATAATCTGCACCGGCACCCCCGAAGAAATCGTTGCCGGAAACAAGGGCTTTACCGCCGCGTTTTTGGAGAAAAAACTCGCGGGATAGGACTTCTTCAGTCCGAAAATCACTAAAATAAATGGAGAAAATTATGTGAAATATGAAAATTTATGTCAAAAACAACCATATTGTTTCAAAAAAACGATTTAGTTCCCGTTTTTTTTGTTTTTATAATTTTATGGCACTACTTTTGCGCCGCTGGAATGATGAAAAATATGTGTATTAAAAATTTTATAAATATTTATTTATGGCTCAAATACTAAATGTTCATGCTCGACAGATTCTGGATTCCCGCGGGAATCCCACGATTGAAGTAGATGTTTACACCGACGACGGAGCGCTCGGACGCGCCGCCGTGCCGTCGGGAGCATCCACAGGCGTGCACGAAGCATGTGAATTGCGCGACGGAGATACGGAAAGATACCTCGGTAAAGGCGTGCTGAAAGCGGTAGAAAACGTAAACACCGTTATCAACGAAGAACTATCCGGACTCTCGGTTCTGGAACAACGCGACATCGACGCCGCGCTGATAGCTCTCGACGGCACCGAAAACAAAAGCCGGCTCGGCGCAAACGCAATACTCGGCGTTTCGCTGGCAAGCGCCAAGGCGGCAGCCCAAATCACCGGACAACCCCTGTTCCGCTACGTGGGCGGCGTCAACTCGCGCACTCTACCCATTCCCCTGATGAACATCCTCAACGGAGGTTCTCATGCGGACAACTCCATCGACTTTCAGGAATTTATGATCATGCCCGCCGGCGCGGAAAATTTCTCCGAAGCTTTGCGCATGGGTGTGGAAGTTTTCCACAGTCTTAAGTCGGTGCTGAAAAAACGCGGCTATTCCACCAACGTGGGCGACGAAGGCGGCTTTGCTCCGAATCTGAAATCGAACGAGGAGGCTGTAACTGTGATTCTCGAAGCTATCGAAAAGGCGGGCTACCAGCCCGATTCCGACGTGTATCTGGCTCTCGACCCCGCTTCTTCGGAATACTATATTCCCGAAGAAAAGGTGTATCACCTGCACAAGTCCACCGGCGACAAACTTACGCCTTCGGAAATGGTCGATTTCTGGAAAACCTGGGTTGCCAAATACCCCATCGTCTCGATAGAAGACGGAATGGCGGAAGACGACTGGGACGGATGGAAACTGCTGACCGACACGATAGGCGACCGCTGCCAGCTGGTTGGCGACGATTTGTTCGTAACTAACGTGAAGCGTCTTCAGACCGGCATCGACCGCGAAGTCGCCAATTCGATTCTCGTCAAAGTAAATCAAATCGGCACACTGAGCGAAACCATCGACGCCGTCGAACTCGCAACCCGCAGCTCCTACACTTCGATCATGAGTCACCGTTCGGGCGAAACCGAAGACAATACTATCGCCGACCTCGCCGTAGCGTTCAACTGCGGCATGATAAAAACCGGCTCCGCTTCGCGTTCCGACAGGATCGCAAAATACAATCAGCTCATCAGAATCGAAGATATACTCGGCGACGAAGCTCTATATCCCGGAAAAAAATTCAAATACATAAAAAAGAGATAATTTTTTCCCACAATTTATAGATTTAATTGTACGTCCCGAATATTCGGGACGTTTTTTTTACAGTAAGAATTAAGAATTAAGAATTAAGAATTGCCTGACGGACGTGTCAATTACGAATTACGAATTACGAATTACGACTGCGGACGTACAGCGGGCGCATTTCAATTTGTCGCTTTTTGTCTGAATCAGGATTTTCAGAATTTAAGGATTCACAGGATTCTGCGGCGATAATCTTCATGTTTGTCTGATGTTTGCCGCCGCAGAATCCTGT
>JAITHX010000122.1 GCA_031279735.1 Prevotellaceae bacterium | reverse complement strand
TCTTCCTTCCTTAAACCCTGACCCGCATCTTTTATTTTAACGATGACGTTATCTTTATCGGGTGCCGCTATTCGTCGTATCGGTTCAGCAGCAGGTTTTTCAGGACTGGATTTTTCGTAGCTTCTCATACATCCCCCATACTCGGTTCAATGACGGGAACGGCACCATAACGACCGTCCAAATAGCCATTTTCAATATTCAACGTATTATGCAGTCTGAAATCGTTCAGCGAAAACATTTTCGTGCTTCCTTCGGATTTTTCGGTCAGCCAGATCTCGTCGGGGCGAAGTAATTCTTGCTGGTTCATTAATTTCGTCGTATGCGTTGTGAAAATCAGCTGTCCGTTTGATTCGTTATCGGCATAGAACCGTATCAGTTCGAACGTCAAGTTGGGGTGAATGCTGTTGTCTATTTCGTCGATAAGGACTACTTTTCGTTCATGCATGGCGAAATACAGAGCCGGAACAAGCGTCAACAGTCGTACTGTTCCATCCGATTGAGCGGATATCTTCATTTTCTTGCTGTAACCCGATTGTCCCAACTGGTCGAACAGTAATTCCTGCACTGTTTTTAGTCCGTTTTGAATGGTTACATTCAATATGTTTCTCTTGTTTTTCAACTGCGATACGGTTCCGTCGGATTGTCCCCGATTCATGCCGACGATCTGCTCCAGTTCATTTGCATTTTTTGCCCCGACAGCCCATTCTTCAAAAGGAACGCTACTTATTCCCATACTTTTGATTCCAATTCCGATACAGTCGAAAACCTTATTGGCGAAACGCAACAGTTCGGGGTTTCCATACAGCAGGCTTATCAGGGCGGGAATTTCACTGTTAATTGAAATTATTTCCAAATATTTTGAAAACCATGCATACACCTTTTTTACGTCTTCATTTGACAATACGGGAAATCGCGAGTTCAGAAACAATAACGAAGACTGCGGATTCATGGACAATAACTGTTTCGCCGAATCTTCGTTCTGTAAATACGGGGACTTGATCTTATTGCCCTTTCGCTCGAAAAGCAGTTTGTCCTCCGACTTGCCCAATCCCGAAATCATCAGTTTTTCCGATACGTTTTTTTTTCCGGCTTCAACACCGTAAATGTAATATCCGCCGGCATGAAAAAACTCAATCTCAAGGGAAATGACCGACAGTTTTTTATTCGTCAATTGAAAAAAGTAGTCGTGCACATCAATGCTTTCGAGAAAGTTTTCGCGCGTGACGAACTCGCGCAGGAAAGACATGGCTTTGATGAAGTTCGATTTGCCGGAACCGTTAGCCCCGTAAACGGCGGCTTGTTTCAATAGCGGAACTTCCATGTTTGCGTAAATATGGCTGGTGAATTTCTCGCGTTTAGTATTTGGAAACATGTCGAATACCGTTTCTTCGCAAAACGAGAGGAAGTTCTTTATCTTAAATCTAAGTAACATAACATAAATATTAATGTTGTTAATATCGGTTGCAAAGTTACGATAAAAAATGAATATCCGTGAATTTTTCACGGACATTTTGGCGTCGCAATGAAATCGCACCAATAAAAAAGGCTGCCGTTCCGGCAGCCATCTTTAATAGTATATTTATATGAAAAAGTGATTTATCGTTTTTCTTTGATTGCGGCTTGAGCGGCGGCAACTCTGGCTATCGGCACTCGATATGGCGAACAGCTCACGTAGTCGAGTCCAACGCTGTGGCAAAATTCCACTGAGGAGGGTTCGCCTCCGTGTTCTCCGCAGATGCCGCATTTGAGTTCCGGACGAATGGCGCGCCCTTTTTCTACTGCCATCTTCACGAGCTGACCGACGCCTTTGCGGTCGAGCACTTGGAAGGGGTCGAATTTGAGGATTTTCTTTTCGAGATACACGGGCAGGAAGGATGCGATGTCGTCGCGCGAGTATCCGAAAGTCATCTGGGTCAAATCGTTTGTTCCGAACGAGAAAAATTCGGCTGCCGATGCGATGCGGTCGGCGGTGAGGGCGGCGCGCGGAATTTCTATCATTGTTCCTACGGTGAAGTCTATGCTGTCGTTTCTTTCTTCAAAGAGTTTGGCGGCGGTGGCTCTGATGATTTTTTCCTGTTCGAGAAATTCGTAGAGGATGCCGGTGAGGGGCACCATGATTTCGGGAACGGCAACTATGCCTTTTTTCTTCAGATTCAGTGCCGCGCCCAGAATTGCGCGGGCTTGCATTTCGGTGATTTCGGGATAGGTGTTGCCCAGTCGCGCTCCGCGATGTCCCAGCATGGGGTTTTGTTCGTGCAGCGCATCGACGCGCTGTTTCACTGTTTTCGCGTCAACGCCCATTGCTTCCGCCAGCTCTTCCTGTCCTTTGGTTTCGTGGGGAACAAATTCGTGCAGCGGGGGGTCGAGCAGCCGCACGGTGACGGGCAGTCCGTTCATGGCTTCGAATATGCCTTCAAAGTCCTCCTGCTGATAGGGCAGTATTTTTTCCAGAGCTTTGCGTCGTCCTTCGGAATTTTCGGCGAGAATCATTTCGCGCATGGCTTTGATTTTTTCGCCTTCAAAGAACATGTGTTCGGTGCGGCACAGTCCTATGCCGGAGGCTCCGAAGCGGCGAGCGACGGCGGCGTCGTTGGGAGTGTCGGCGTTGGTGCGCACCTTCATTTCGGTGTATTTGTCGGCGAGCGACATGAGTTCGGCGAAATTTTCGTCGAGTTCGGCTTCTTTCGTCGCGACTTGCCCTTCGTAGATTTCTCCGTTGGAACCGTTGATAGACAGGTAATCGCCTTCTTTGAACACTTTCCCGTTCGCTTCCATGGTTTTGGCGCGGTAGTCGATTTTCAGGGTTCCCGCGCCCGATACGCAGCATTTGCCCATGCCGCGAGCCACGACTGCGGCGTGGGAGGTCATTCCTCCGCGAGCCGTGAGAATCCCTTCGGCGGCAGCCATTCCCGCAAGGTCTTCGGGCGAGGTTTCGAGGCGTACCATGATGACTTTTTCCTTTTTATTGAGAGCGCGGTCGGCGGCGTCGTCGGCATTGAACACTATTTTTCCCGATGCGGCGCCGGGCGAGGCGGCCAGTCCTTTGGCTATGACGACGGCTTGCTTCATTGCGTTTTTATCGAAGACGGGGTGCAGCAGTTCGTCGAGTTTGTTGGGGTCGATTCGCAGGAGGGCTGTTTTTTCGTCTATCATGCCCTGATGCAGCATGTCCACGGCTATTTTAACCATTGCGGCGCCGGTGCGTTTGCCGCTGCGGGTTTGCAGAAACCAGAGTTTTCCTTCCTGAACGGTGAACTCCATGTCCTGCATGTCCCTGTAATGGTTTTCGAGTTTGGTTTGCAGGGCGTCGAGTTCGGTATAGATTTCGGGGAAAGCCTCTTCCATGGAGGGATATTTGCTTTTCCGCTCGTTCTCCGCAACGCCGGCGAGAACAGCCCAGCGCTGCGAACCGGTTTTGGTGATTTGCCGCGGGGTGCGGATACCCGCCACCACGTCTTCGCCCTGAGCGTTGACGAGATATTCGCCCACGAAGAGGTCTTCGCCCGTTGCGGCGTCGCGCGAGAATCCCACACCGGTGGCGGAATTGTCGCCCATGTTGCCGAACACCATGGATTGAACGTTGACGGCGGTGCCCCATTCGTCGGGGATGCCTTCCATTTTGCGATAGAGAATGGCGCGGTCGTTCATCCAGCTGTTGAACACCGCCATGATTGCGCCCCAAAGCTGCTGCCAGGGGTCGGAGGGGAAGTCGTTGCCGGTTTTCTCCTTGACGGCGGCTTTGAATTGCTGCACGAGAGCTTTAAGATCGTCGGCGGAGAGTTCGGTATCGAGAGTTACGCCCTTGCTTTTTTTCATGTCGTCGATAATCACTTCGAAAGGATCGTGGTCTTCCTTTTTGACGGGTTTAAGTCCGAGCACCACATCGCCGTACATCTGCACGAAGCGTCGATACGAATCCCATGCAAAACGCGGGTTTGCCGTTTTTTTGGCGATTATTTCGACCACCTCGTCGTTCATTCCGAGGTTCAGGATGGTATCCATCATTCCGGGCATCGAAGCCTGAGCGCCTGAGCGCACCGAGACGAGCAGGGGATTGAGGCTGTCGGCGAATTTGGGACCGCCCGCAGTGTTTTCCACCTGTTTCATGGCATCCTCGACTTCCTGTTTGACAAGTTCGACGATTTTTTGCTCTCCGTATATGTAATACTCGTTGCAGACTTCCGTCGTGATGGTGAAGCCGGGAGGCACGGGGAGACCTATAAGATTCATTTCCGCCAGATTGGCGCCCTTTCCTCCGAGCAATTCTTTCATTTTTCCGTTTCCTTCGGCTGTTTTGTTTCCGAAGAAATACACACGCTTTTTTAAACTCATATATGTAGAATATTTTAAATGTTTTAATTATAAAGTCAATTTCGGCGACAAATGTACGACATTAATTCGGGATTCAGAAAAACAGACAGGCGAACGAGCATGCCGCCAGTATGGCGAATATCAAATTGGCGAGGAAATTCTTCTTGATGATTACGAACAGAACTCGCAGCAGAGGGGTGGCGAAGGTGAATATTATCATGAGTATCGACTTGCTTTTCGAGGCGAAAACAACGAACAGAACAACCGAAAACAGCAGGAATATAGAGAAAATCAGGTTCGACGAAATAGTCTTTTGACTCAATCCCTCGCCGAACTTCATTTCCGCCAGGATTTTCGCCAGAGTCAGCAGAAGAACGAGAGTGACGAAAACTATCTGCATCGCCGAAAAATCGGGGAACACAACCGGAAATTCGGGAACGAGATTGCTCAGCGTGACGCGAATCGGATATGACCAGCTGCCCGAAACGAAAAACGACACGAGAGAGGAAAAGTAAAACGGCATCAGGAATCCGACAACGGCAATCGCCCAGTCGCGAAATGTCACGTACTTGAATCTGTATAAGGCGATAATGTAGGCAACGAACAGATATGCCGCTATGCTGCAGAAAACGCTCGCCAAGCCGAGATACATTGCCGACATGAAGACTTCGCTGTAGCCTATGGTCTTTTTGCTGATGTGGAACAGACTGTCGCAGGAACACAGGATGAAAATCGCCGCAAAATGCGCTTCGGTCGGGACATGCAGGAAGGTGAATCCTCCCGTCTGAATGATCCACAGAAAGACAAGCAGATGTTCCCTGCTTTTGACCGAAAGGTGCTCCATGTTGATTTTGTAGAGCAGCAATCCGGTCAGCAGCAGCAGCGCTATGGATACGGCGACGCTCGCGTTTGCGGGAATGAAGTCGGGCAGACCGGAAAAGACAGAGCACGCCCATTCCCTGTCTATCGTTCCGTTTTGCCGGATATCCAACAGCGTCACAGAACAGAAAAGAGCCAGAGCAAAGAAAGCGGAGACGAAAATCGCCGTGAGATTTCGTCGTATATTGTCGAAAATCACTATTCTACGACTTGATGTTCCTGTTTATTCCGGTCGCTGAACAATTTGCAGGATGTTGCCTTCGGGGTCGAGAAAATTGCGGATGCGGGCGCCTCCGACAGCGTCAAATTCCTCGCCGCTCCATTTTGCGCCGGCTTTGTCGAGACATTCGACGGCAGCATCGATATCGCTTACTCTCAGCGCCAGATGCGAAAATCCGGGAGTTTTGAGCGTTCTTTCCGGACGCGGGGTTTCGTCGCGGGGCATTATTTCGAGATAAGTCCTGTCGGGCGCTTCCAGCAAATAGACAGGCGTTTTGGTGATGACCCACACCTTGTAGCCGAGTACTTCGCAGTACCATTTCGACAGTTTTTCCACGTCATCCGCAGCTATTGCCGGATGATCCACTCCGATGAGTATATTTTTCATAAATCCGAATTAAATTATTGAACAAATTAAATTATTGAATTTCAAATGCAGAGTTTTCAATCGGGCAAAAGCAGTCTTTGTCCGGGTATCAGCTTGCTGTCCCTCGTCATATTGTTTAATTTCAACATGCTGTCGAGTTTGACATTGTATTTTTTCGCTATGCTGAGCAAATAATCGCCCTGCATAACTATGTGGTATCTTTGCGTTTTTCCGTAGATTTCAAGTTTTTGTCCCGGAAATATCGTTGTGGTTGACTTGATATTGTTCCACGCGCACAGATCGCTCAGCTTCACTTTATATTTAAGTGCGATGGTGCCAAGACTTTCGCCCGGTCCCACTATGTGGGTCGAAGCCTCCTTTACGGCTACCCTTTGAGGCGCGGGCGGAGTGTCGGCGCTTTTCGGCGGTTCCGTGTAATTTCTTTTGGGTTTCGTCTCATTGACGGGATTGATGACGATGCTGCTTCTGAAATACTTTGTGTTTTGATTGTGTATTTCTTCTTCTCTTTCTATGAAAACATCGGTAAAATCCGAAGGGATTCGGAGTTCGTAGGGGCGTTCGGTGCCGGGGATGACATCCTTTTTGTATTGAGGGTTCAGTCGTCTCAATTCGGTAAGCGACAGTCCGATTACGTTGCTTATCTGTTCGAGGTGCATTCTGGTGCCGACCATGAAAGTATCGATTCGGGTTTCAAAGTTGATTATCTTTCTCGGTTCCATCCGGTGCTCCTTATAATAAGTAATCAGGTAGTTGGCGGCAACGAAAGCCGGCACGTAGTTTCGGGTTTCTCTCGGCAGATGGGGATAAATCTCCCAGTAGTCCCGTTTTCTTCCGGCGCGGATTATGGCTTTTTCCACCGTTCCTTCTCCGCAGTTGTAGGCGGCGATGGCGAGCGTCCAGTCGCCGAATCGGGTGTAGAGAGTGTTAAGGTATTTGGCGGCGGCGTGAGTGGAAGCTATGAAATCGCGGCGTTCGTCCACGTAAGTGTTGATGGTCAAACCGTAGTGTTTGCCGGTATTGAGCATGAACTGCCACATGCCTGTTGCTCCGCGCCTCGAAACGATAACGGGGCTGAGAGCCGATTCGATGATGGGTAAAGCCCGCATTTCGAGAGGGATATCGTAGGTATCCAGTATTTCTTCGAATATGGGCATATAATATTCCGCCAGTCCCAGCAGATATTCCGAACGTTCAGCCCGCTTCTGGACGTACAGAACGATGTGATTTCGGACTATTTCGTTGTAGGGCAGAGATATTATGGAGGGCATCGCCGTGATTCTGCGAATGTAAACCGAATCGGGCATATCCGCCGGCGGCAGCTCTTCGTCGGGATAGAGAATAATATCGTCGGGGTCTTGCAACAATCTCTCGACAGTTTGAATGTCGAGGCCTTCCGAAAATGATTTTGTTTCGTTTTCCGACGAATAATAAGGAGAAAACGTTCTCGACTGTCTGTTCGAGAGATTATTTTTCCTTTCGGAAATTCGCCTTGCTTCGCTGGCGTTGAACAAGGCTTTTTCGTTTATGCCCTGCGAACGCGAGGTGAAAGATAAAACGAAAAATGCAGTTAAAAACACAATTCTTCCGAATACTAACATATTTTTAAATTTTTATACAACAAAGTACGCCGTAAAATTACGGGATAAAGGTACGCATTTATATCCACCCTGAGTGGAAAAACAGTTTAAATATTTGTTAAATCGCTGATTTTAAACCCGTATGTCGCACGTTAAATTATTTTAATCCTATCTTCAAGTTGAATCCTATTGCCGGTTCGCCTTGTGCATACAAATTCAAAGGTATCAGCGCCGGCGAAATATTGAACGAAAGATTTTCGCTTACGTCGAAATTGCTCAATTGAGCGAATACCGTTGCGTCAACGATATTCACCGCATACCAGAGAGCAAGATACAGAACGGCATAGTCTCTCTGGCGCCTGTAACTGTCGCGATAGCTTCTGATGCTTTCCAGCGACAGCCGTCCCTCGAACTCGCTTGTCTGTTCCGTGTCGCCCTTAGCGCGCGCGTCCTCTATATTGTAGGCGTTGCGAAACCGGTTGTACTGCATGGCGTTAATGTCGAGCCAGTATGCCCAGAAAGCAAACCCGCCGTAAATGAGAGGTATCTTCCAGTAGTCCCCGTTGTAGGCTTGTCCGAGCCCGGGCAGAAAAGCGGAATAAAACGTGGCTTTTACGGGGACGATAACGCCTTTCGGAGTTTTGTAGTTTGTCAGTCCGTCGATGAGACCCGCAAGATAGAACAAGCCCGCTCCCGCGTAACAGTATTTGCTTTGGGAGAGGTATCTCTCTTTGCCCGTTTGCCTGTACAGCGCATTGCTTCGCGCTCCGCCGTAAATCAATGCCGCTCCCCCTGCGTAGAGCGCCGGAATTTTCCAGTACTGTCTGTTGTATGCCTGAGCGTAGCCCGGCACAAGCATCGATGCTGTGACGACCCGGCTTATCGAAAGCGAATCCGTGCCTTTGAGACCCTTTATATAGCTTTTTCGTTCTTTGACTTCGATGTTTTTTGCCTCTTCTTCCGCAGGATCCTTTTGTTCCTGAGAATAGGAAGTTATCTGAGCATAGACGCCGGCGGAGGGCAAGAGACAGAACAGGAAACAGAACAAGAAACAAAACCGGAAACAAAACCGGAAACAGAACCGGAAACAAAACACAAGTCGCGCCGGCAGGATTCCCGACAGTTCCGCGAAAAGTTTTTTCCGATAAGGGTGCACGGCGTTCTTTTCTTCCGTTTTCAGACGCTTAGATTCTTTATGAAGGTTTCTATGTCGTCGTCGGAAGCATAGTTGATGATGATGCTTCCTTCGCCCTTCTTATTGCGCTTGATGTGGATTTTGCTGTTGAACTTCGATTCCAGCAGTTCCACCAGCACACAGAACCTGTCCGATAATTCCTCCTGCTTGCCGTTTGATTTCGAGGGTTTTTCCTCGTTCATTTTCTTCACGATCTCCTCTATCTGACGCACCGACAAATCTTCGCTGATTATTTTGCCCGCAAGTTTCCGCTGAATCTTTTTGTCGGTTATTCCGGCGAGGGTTCTTGCGTGCCCCATGCTGATTTTTCGTTCCTTGATGGACTGTTGCACTTCGTCTTCGAGGGTCAGCAGGCGCAGGTAGTTCGTCACCGTGGCGCGTTTTTTTCCGACGCGCACGCTCAATTCTTCCTGAGTGAGTTGACATTCGTCTATCAGACGGTTGTAGGAGAGGGCTATTTCCATCGCGTCGAGGTCTTCTCTCTGAATGTTTTCGATGAGAGCCATTTCGAGGGTTTCCTGATCGTTGGCTGTTCTGACGAAAGCCGGCACTGTTGTCAGTCCCGCCATTTTCGCCGCCCTGAAGCGTCGTTCTCCGCTGATTATCTGATATTCGTCCTTATTTATTTCTCTCAGGGTGAGAGGTTGTATTATTCCGTGCATTCTTATCGAATCGGCAAGCTCCGTCAGTGATTCCTCGTCGAACGAGGTTCGCGGCTGACCCGGATTCACACTGATTTTGCTTATGTCGATCTCGTAGTTGGCCACCGAGATGTTTTCCGTGCTCTGAGGAGCATCGGAGATCAAGGCGCCTAATCCTTTTCCCAATGCGTTTTTTTTTGTCATGGACTTTAATGAGCCTTTTGCGATTCTTTATTCGAATTGTTTTTCAGGATTTCCTTTGCCATGTTGAGATAATTTGCAGTTCCGACAGATGAGGCGTCGTAAAGCACTACGGGCTTTCCGAAAGAGGGCGATTCGCCAAGTTTTACGTTTCTCTGAATGATAGTTTGAAACACCATCTTTCCGAAATGCCGCCGTACTTCTTCGACCACCTGATTTGCCAGCCGCAGCCGCGCGTCGTACATCGTGAGCAGGAACCCTTCGATTTCGAGCTCGGGATTCAGACGCACCTGTATGAGCTTTACGGTGTTCAGCAGCTTTCCCAGTCCTTCGAGCGCGAAATACTCGCATTGGACGGGTATTATTACCGAATTTGCGGCTGTGAGCGCGTTGACCGTAATTAGCCCCAGCGAGGGCGAGCAATCTATGAAAATATAGTCATACTGATCTTTAACCTTGTCGATTACGGATTTCATTATCTTTTCTCTGTCGGGCATGTTGAGGATTTCTATTTCCGCTCCCACCAGATCAATGTGCGAGCTGATCAGGTCAAATCCTTTTATTTCAGTATTCAGTATGGCGTCCTTTGCCGTCGATTTTCCTATGAAACACTCGTATATGCTGTTTTTTACGGAATTAATATCGAATCCCATTCCCGATGACGCATTTGCCTGAGGATCGGCATCTATCAGCAAGACTTTTTTTTCCAGAACGCCCAGACTTGCCGCCACGTTTATCGCCGTCGTTGTTTTTCCCACGCCGCCCTTCTGGTTAACTATCGCAATGACTTTTCCCATAAAATTACACTATATAAAATATTACCTATCAAATAGATCTAAAATCTACCACTTGTTTTTCAATATGACTTTCGGACGCATCCTTGCACATATTCGGCGCAAAAATATCAAATCTTTTTTAATTATGGTAATCGTTATTATAATCTCTTATGTTTCAAGAAACGATATCTGAGGTTTCCCGAAGCGGGGTTGAGCCGGAAATAAATAAAATTGCCCGAAACGAGAAGAATTTCTCGATTCGGACAAAATTGACTGTTTACTAATTTTTTATTTACTTCTTACATAGAGACAGCAATTCTTCCTTCGTTCCTTTGTGATAATTCAGCGCAACTTTCGACCTGATGTTCTTTATTATGCCTTTGTCGCTGTATTGCCAGAAAAGCCAGTCCCGATCGACACGAGGATTAGTTTTGCCGTACTGGGCTATCCAAAAATGATACTCCTTAAAATCGTCGCCCGACAAGTACGCTTTGTAAAAGTTCGTGCTCGTATAGATTATGGGCTTGATCCCGTAGTGTGCTTCCACTATTTTCAGCCAGTTCTTCAATCCCTTCTTCAGATTCTGAACTCCGAACTTACCAAGCTCTTCGACGTCCAGCACCGGAGGAAGATCGCCCTTCTGAAGAACAACATTCTTCTTGAAATTCTCCGCCTGTTCGCTCGAACTCACGTTGGGCTTATAGTAATGGTATGCCCCCCGTATTATTTTGTGTTTCTTCGTTTCCTTCCAGTTATGGTCGAAAAAACAATCCTTGAGAGTTTTACCCTCGGTGGCTTTGATAAACGCGAACGTTATGCCGATGCCGTCGTCGCCGTACTTTAATCCTGCCACCTGTTTCCAATCGATTTTGTCCTGATACCTGGATACATCGATCCCGTGTGTGCCCTGAATCGGAATAAATACTCCGAAATCTTTCTGTCTTGCCCCCGCAGTGTTGATCGCTACGACCACTACTACTATGATAGAATAAAGATATTTCATTTTACATCCAATGCTTATTGACACAAAGGAAATAACTATTAACAATATAAATACCGCCCTTAACCATTTTTAACCTCAGCCGAACGGCAACGCGCCTTCATCGGCTTGCAAAATAAACGGTTATGAAACAATGCGTTGTAAATTTCAACGGAGGAATCGCTCTTTCCATTCGACCGAAAAAATCAGCTGTTACACCAAATTAGTCAATAAGTTAAAGCCTTTGATGCAAACGCCGGAATCTTGCTTATATAATTTTTCTGAAAGAGATTAGAATTTAAGAAACTTAAATATAGTTATTCCATTCATTCTAAAGCCGTTTAATACTGTAAATACCCCTTTTTGTTAAAAATAATAAGGCAAAAGAGTGTTAAAACTAAAACGTTAAATTCGCGTAAAGAATTGTTAAAATCGCCCCATTTAACGTTTTTCAAACGTAAATCTTAAGTTAAATATAGCCCATTTTTACTTAAGGAACGTAGCCGCCTGTCCGTTTATTCAAAAAAAACGTTCTCCCTTCGCGCAGAAGAACGGGATAGCCCGTTCCGCGACTGTTAAGCGATGTGTGCCTTAAGTTAAATACTCCATTCTTATTTATAATAAGTGTTCACCCTTATTCCCTTATTAAGGGATTGTGCGGTTTTCACCGCGTCGCGGTGTTTTCTCACCGCAGAGGACGCAAAGGCTTCGCAAGGGGCGCAGAGGCTTCGCGTCCTTTGCGCAAGGTCGCCGGAGGCTGCGGGTCAAGCCCTCAAGAATCGTAACCGCGCGCCTTTCGCAAAGGACGCGAAGCCCTTGCGCCCTTTGCGAAGCCCTTGCGCCCATTGCGTTACAAAAACACCGCAACGCGGTGAAAAAACACGCAAACTTTTTCCACACAATTTCCAGTAGAACCTAAATGTTGTCCTGAAAATTCTTTTCGCGGCGATATGTTCTTCGGCAGGATTTGCCTGTTTTGGGTCGTTTGTAACCAACAGCGCTTAAGTGTGTTTTGCTTCGTCATTTTTCGCTGCCCCACTGTAGCGCATTGCAAGTTCAAACGTTGTCGGACTTTTTTCGGTCTTCCTGTATCCTTCCTATATCCTTCCTATATCCTTCCTATATCCTTCCTATAAATAAGGTTCGATATGTTTTTCGACATGGTTTCGCGAATTAAGGGATGTCGAACAAATAACTTATAAGGTTCTACTGGGAATTGTGCGGAAAAAGTTTGCGTGTCTTTTCACCGCGTTGCGGTGTTTTTGTAACGCAAGGGGCGCAAGGGCTTCGCAAAGGGCGCAAGGGCTTCGCGTCCTTTGCGAAGGGCGCGCGATTACAAGTATTGAGGGCTTGACCCGCAGCCTCCGGCGACCTTGCGCAAAGGTCGCGAAGCCTCTGCGCCCCTTGCGAAGCCTCTGCGTCCTCTGCGGTGAAAAAACACCGCGACGCGGTGAATAACCGCACGATCCCTTAATCCCTTAATAGGGGAATAAGGGTGAATACATGCTGTCCGGATGCTGCTAAGGTACCTTTGAAAAATAAGGGTTTTATGGCTTTTCCACACAATTCCCAGCAGAACCACTTATAAAGGATACTTTCGGGTTTTCAGCACGCAGATAATACAGACGATACAGACGATACAGATTTAAATTCGCGTAAATCTGTGTCATCCGTGTTATCTGTGTTATCTGTGTTATCTGTGTGCTAAGTTATTTATTCGTCATCCTTTAAAAGTTCGTTGCACAGAAATATAATTTTTCACCGCGTTGCGGTGTTTTTTTACCGCAAAGGACGCGAAGCCCTGGCGCCCTTTGCGATGCCTCTGCGTCCTTTGCGGTAAAAAAAACACCGCAACGCGGTGAAAAACGGATGTAGGGTATCGGCATGGAAAGACAGAGATAGAATCCCTGCCATCAGGCGAAGCGCCCCATACCCCATACCCTATAATTCATCGAGAGTGATTCTCCCTTCATATAGCGCCTTGCCTATGATAACGCCTTCGCATCCCGTTTCTTCGAGACGGTGCAAGTCGGCTATGCACGAAACTCCTCCGCTCGCTATCAGATGCACGGACGTTGTTTGCAGTATTTCGGCATAGAGTTCAAACGAGGGACCGCGCAACATTCCGTCTCTGTCGATATCGGTGCATATCACATATTTCACTCCGTTTTTCTCGTGCATCGAGATGAAGTCCAGCACGTCGAGCGACGAGGTTTGCAGCCAGCCCGAAGTCGCTATCTTGCGATTTGCGCTGTCGGCTCCGAGTATAATTCTGTCGGCTCCGTATTTGTCAAGCCATTGCAGAAACAGGTCGGGATTCTTCACGGCTATGCTTCCCGCCGTTATCTGTGCGGCGCCGCAGTCGAAGGCGATGCGCAGATCGTCGTCCGATTTGAGACCTCCGCCGAAGTCGATTTGCAGGGAGGTGTGTCGCGCTATTTGCTCCAGAACTCTGTGGTTGACAATGTGACTGGATTTTGCTCCGTCGAGATCGACAAGGTGCAGATATTTTATTCCGGCGGCTTCAAATTCCTTCGCCGTATCGAGAGGGTTTTCGTTATAGACCTTCCTTGTGGAGTAGTCGCCTCTGGTGAGGCGCACGCATTTGCCGTCCATTATGTCTATTGCGGGTATCAGTCTCATAAAAGTTCGATATTGTTGTTGCGGGGGCGGGCATTTTTAAGCACGCAATAATTAAGCCAGTTGACAAACAAAAGGTTTGCGTGAGACCGCCAGCGCACCGTCGGCGGATTGTCGGGATTATCGTGGGGATAGTAATTTCGGGGCGGGTCGATCGGGAGATTCTTCGCCACATCGCGCAAATACTCCTTGTGCAGGGTGTCGGGCGCGTATTCCGAGTGACCGGTCACGAACGTTTCCCGTCCGTTGCGCGACTGAACGACATACACGCCGGCTTCGTCGGATTCGGACACAAGCCTCAGTTCCGGCACCGCCAGCACCTCCTCCCTGCGTATTTCCGTGTAGCGGCTGTGGGGCGCGTAGAACACATCGTCGAAACCCCTGAACAGAGGATTCGCCGCGTCGCCGACCGTATGCTCGAACACTCCGAACATCTTGTTCGGCAGCGGATATTTCCTCACGCCGTAATAGTGATAGAGCGCGGCTTGAGCCGCCCAGCAGACAAACAGCGAAGCGCCCGCGCGGGTACGCATCCTGTCGAGAAACTCCGCGATTTCGTCCCAGTAGTCCACCGCTTCAAATTCGAGATGCTCGACCGGAGCGCCTGTCACCACGAATCCGTCGTAGAGCCGATCCTTCACATCGTCTATCACCGCGTAGTACTCGCGCAGATGTTCGGCGGGCGTGTTTTTAGATACATGCGTGCCGGGGCGCACCCAGTCTATCTCTATCCGCAGGGGAGAATTTGAAAACAGACGCAGCAAGTCCGCTTCCGTTTCCCGCTTCATCGGCATCAGATTGAGAACGGCAAGACGCAGAGCGAACGACGGAGCGAACGACGGAGCGGACGACGGAGCAGACAAAGAATGTGCCGCTGTCGGCTCATCGACCGCAATATGCTCGCTTTTCAGATATTCGGCGGCGGGGAAGCCATGCGGAACGGTTACAGGCATACGGGTGCGGGAGTTTGAATCGTCATTTGCCGGAACGACGGGTATAACAGCATAATTTAAAGAGCGCGCGGGCGGCGACGTTCGCATCCCATCCGTCTGTCTCGCCGTCTGTCTCGCCGTCTATTTTACGCGGTGCCGCCTCGCAGAGGTCGAACCCCACAATCTCCCGTCCGGAGAACGCGATACGCTTCAGCAGATACATGGCTTGCGGAAAGTCCAGACCGCCGGGCACCGGAGTGCCGGTGCCGGGGCAGAGAGAGGGACACAAGCCGTCGATGTCGAAACTGACATAAACCTTGTCGGGCAGACAGGAAACTATTTCCGAGCATTGGCGGCTCCATGTCACACCCTCGTATTCGTTCGCTTTCAGACTGTCGTCGGTAAACATCACTATCCTGCCGCCGGACGAGGCGACACGCAGCCGCTCCTCCTCGCAAAAGTCCCTCACGGCAACCTGCACAAGTCTGGCTACGCCGGCGATACGCTCGGTCACGTTATACATTATCGAAGCGTGCGAATGTACGAATCCTTCGTAAGCGCATCGCAAGTCGGCGTGCGCGTCGATATGCAGGATGCCGACGCCCGGATGTCTTTCGGCTACTGCCTTAATCAGTCCGAACGGGACGCTGTGGTCGCCGCCGACGAGAGCGGGCGTTTTACCCCTGTCCAGAATATCCTTCGCCGCATCGTACACTGCGCCGTTGACAAGCTCTGAAGCCGCGTTGACCTGTTCGAGCATGAGAGCGACGTCGGCATCGGAGGTCTTGCAGCCCTTTTCGAGCCGGCTGATAACCGCTGCGGCAGCAAGTCTGGTTTCCCCGTTCAAGCGGGAGAGGTCGAGCATAGTCGAGGAGAGTTTCATTTCCCATGCATTCTCAACGTCCGCATCAAACAAATCCACTTGAATCGAAGCGTCGATGATTGCCTGCGGCGCTTTGGATGTACCGGCGCCAAAGGAAACCGTTGCATCCCACGGCACCGATATTATCTCAATCTCGCTTTCGTCGCCGCAAGTCATTCCGAAATATTCTCCGTTCGGAATGCCAATGTCGTTATTATACATAGTTATCTTTTTTTATGCTTCACTATCGGCGGAATACTCTTTATGACACAGATGAGAAAGATATTTACTGCGGCGCTCGCGCAAATTCGCGCCACGATGTATCCGAATTCTTTAAAGCTCAAGCTCTCAAAGATAAACAGGACGGAGTGGTGCATCAGGACGAGTATTCCGACATACAGGAGATATTCGCTGAAATGAGGGAGATCGAGGTCCGGTATTTCGAACTGTATGTCTGTCGGCGACGTTTTCGACAGCATGAACGGACGAATATAAGCCATTGCCACGCAGGCGGCAAGATGCAAGCCTATATCGCCCGACGAGAGCAGGTCGGTCGTTATTCCCGTGATTGCCGCCAGAACCATTACTGTTATGGCGGGCAGTTTCGCCGGCAGGAAAATTATGAACATCAGATAAAGCTGCAGACTGACGTAAACGCCCAGATACATAGCGTTGAACAGGAAAGCCTGCAACAGAATCAGAACGATGAAGTTTATCGAGAGCGACAGTGTTTCCTTAGTCATGTCCGCCGTTTCTTAGTCCTGTTTTTCGGGCGAGTTGACGGCGTAATAGATTTTCGTCTGGTTCGACAGTATGCGGGTGAACCCCTTGACATCGTCGCCGGTAAACGCCTTGTTGATTTCGCCGTATTCGCCGAATTTCGACGACATGAGGTCGTGCTCGCTCCGACAGCCCGTGACGTTGAAGCGATAGGGGCGAAGAACTATATCGACTTCGCCGCTAACGTATCGTTGCGAGGATTCGAGATATGCCTCCATGTCGCGCATCACCGGATCGAGATACTGAGCTTCGTGCATCATCATCCCGTACCAGTTGCCTATCTGGTCTTTCCAGTACTGCTGCCATTTCGTCAGCACGTGTTTTTCGAGCAGCCGGTGAGCGTTGATGAGGATGAGTGCTGCCGCAGCCTGAAACCCTACGCGCCCCTTGATGCCGATGATGGTGTCGCCGACATGCGTGTCGCGTCCCGCGCCGTAAGCTGCCGCAATGCGCTCCAGTTCGCGAATGAGGGCTACGGGCTGCATGTCGCTGCCGTTCAGCCCGCGCGGTTCGCCGCGTTCAAATCGCACCGTTACGGTTTCGCTTCCCTCGGCTGCGGCGGCGGCGGGATACGCCGATTCGGGCAGCACTCCGTCGGAAACAAGCGTTTCGGCTCCGCCCACGCTCGTGCCCCACAATCCGCGATTGATGGAATACTTCGCCTTTTCGCGGCTGAACGAAAAGCCGTGTCGGGCGAGATAGTCTATTTCCTCGTGCCTTGCAAGCCTCAGCTCGCGTATGGGAGTGATGATTTCTATCTCCGGCGCCATGACCTGAAACACCAGATCGAAACGCACCTGATCGTTGCCGGCGCCCGTGCTTCCGTGAGCCACGTAGGAAGCGCCGATTTCGCGCGCATACTCCACTATGGCGAGTGCCTGAAAGATGCGCTCCGAACTCACCGAAAGCGGATAGGTGTTTTGACGCAGAGAATTGCCGAAAAGCATATATCGTATTCCCTTTTCGTAAAATTCCTGCGCGCGGTCGATATTCACGTGCGTTGCCGCGCCGAGGTCTATCGCCCGCTTTTCTATGTCGGCGAGTTCCGCCTCGTCGAATCCGCCGGTGTCCACCAATGCAGTGTGAACTTCCAATCCTCTCTCGTTCTTGAGATACTGAACGCAAAACGATGTGTCCAGTCCTCCGCTGAATGCCAATACTACTTTTTTCATTTGTTATACTGTTGTTATACTGTTGTTATACGATTGTTGTATCCATAATTCTCAATCATCCTCGCCTCCGGCAGGCAATTCTTAATTCTTAATTTCTTAACCCTCCTCACCTCCGACAGGCAATTCATAATTCATAATTCATAATTCATAACTTAATTCCTAAAATCCGGAGGGTTTCAGCCGCAGTCCGCAGTCCGCAGCGAAGCCAGCCATCAGATTCATGTTCTGAACCGCTTGCCCTGATGCGCCTTTCAAAAGATTGTCGATGACGCTCACTATTAACAGCCTGTCGCCGTAGCATGTTGCGTTGAGCAGGCATTTGTTGGTATTGAGCGCGTCTTTCAGGCAGGGAGCCTTGCCGACAACATGGGTGAACGGACTGTCGGCGTAATAATCCTCGTAGCGTCGGCGTATTTCGCTTTCGTCTGCCCGACAGCGGGTATAGACTGATGCGAATATGCCCCGCGTGAAGTTTCCGCGCACGGGGATGAAGTTTATTTCGGGAAGCGCGGGCGATAGGGTTTTCAGCGTTGCGGTGATTTCGTCGAGATGCCGGTGGGTAAACGGGTTGTAGATCGACATGTTGCTTTCGCGGGAGCTGAAATGGGAGGTTTCGCTCAGCGTGCGCCCCGCCCCCGTCGAACCTGTAACGGCGTTGACGTGAATCTCGTGTTCCGGCGCGAGGAGTTCGACGACGGGAAGCAGCGCCAGCTGGATCGCGGTGGCGAAGCATCCCGGATTTGCGATGTTCCGCGCTTCGGCTATCGCCGCCGAGCGCAGTTCGGGCAGCCCGTAAACAAACTGTCGTCCCGAATCGTCGGTGGAATTCACGCGGAAGTCCGAACCGAGATCGATGATTCTCGTTTCGGAGCCGACGGGGTTTTCGGCGAGAAAGCTGCGTGACACCCCGTGACCAAGACACAGAAAAAGAAAGTCCGCCGGTTCGAGTTTGTTCGTAAAGCGCAAGTCGAGGTCGCCGGCGAGGTCGGTATGCGCCGACGTGACCGCCGCGCCCGGATTCGACCTGCTGAATACGAACTTTATTTCGACCTTGGGATGATTGACGAGTATTCTCAGCAGTTCGCCGGCGGTGTAGCCCGTGCCGCCGACTATTCCCACGCTTGGTTTAGTTTGCCTGTTTCGCATGTGTTTTTAAAAAAATTCGCGCAAAGATAATACTTTTCTACAAATTCAGAACTGCTTTCAGGGCTTTGTAACCCGTAATGCTGACGTTTAGCCATTCGCCCGTTTTGAGCGAAACCTGCTGACTCTGACGCCCTGCCGATTCGATGCTCGAAATGTAGTCCACATTTATTATGTATGAACGGTGAATACGCACGAACGAAGCGCGGGGCAGATGCTCCTCGAAATACTTCATTGTGCGCTCTTTCAGATATTTCCCCGTCGGAGTGATAATCTGCACGTAGTCGCCGCAGGATTGCAGATATACAATGTCGCTCAGCGGAATGAGATGTATCTTCTGCTTTACCTTCACCGTGACCCGACCGGGTATCTCCGCTTCCGTGTCGCAGTTCCTGTCGGGCTTGACTTCCGATTCCGGTTCCAATCCGCGTTCCGGTTCCGGTTCGCGTTCCGGTTCGCGTTCCGGTTCGGCAGCGATGTTCGCGTCGCGTTCCGGAACGTAGCCGAATCCGGCATCGATCATGAGTTTGTTCTTGTCGGGGTTGACATGCCCGCCGGTCACGTAGAAGAAAAGCACGACAACCGCGTAGAACATAAGCCCTGTCAGCGCCCTGACAGGCAGCAGGGGGACGAACGCGAGAGCCGTTTCATCGAACAGCGCGTATTCCGCCGCCCAGCACGTTCCCGTCCAGAGCGCAACAGTAAGAAGCGCAAGCACGCCGAAGTTGGAATATCGGCGCGCGGGCGGCAAAGTTTCGCACTTCGCATAGCGCAGCACGAAACGTATTGCCAGACCCAGAGCGGCAAACAGCGCGGCGTGCAGGCACGCATCAACAGCAAGCAGCTCAAGCGGCACATCGACCAGCGGACAGGTCGAAGCCAGATGCAGCGCCGCATAAACCGTCCACGACAAGACGTATATAATGTTTTTCGGGTTGTTCTCGGGCATAAGAGGCAGATGCTATGTCAGTTTTTAATTTCGACGCCGCCGAACACCACCGAACCGAAGATGATCAGCCGTCGTCCCCTCGAATCAGTCCGGCCCTTGCGGCGGTCTTCTATTCCTCCCGCAACCACTTCGATTTGCGTATCGACCGTCCATTCCTCCGAGATGAACAGAGTGAGACCGCTGAACACCATCTCTACCTTAAGATACGTATCGCCTTCGGGCAGCAGCGCCTTGCGCAGATCAACCTCCATCCCTCCGAAAACCGCCGTCAGCGTGCCGCCGTTGAACTCGGTGTCCATGACGAAATACTCGCCGTAGCCGAAAACGTTCACCTTGCGAAAATCCTCGTTCACCGGATACCGCTTCCCGCTCTCGCTCAACCTGCTCTTCATGCAGCGGAACCGCTCGGAACGATGCCGCCTGCCGCGCGCCCGAAAGACAAGCACAAGAATCCCCGCGAAAACGAGAAGCAGAGGCCAGTAGAGCGACACGAAAGTATCCGCCGCCGGAAACGATTCGGGATAAAGCCGTCCCAGACGCGGAACCATGAAAAAGCAGCCGATAACCATCAGTATCACGCCCGACAGAACGCGCCGCCTGAACAGCGACACCGTCCCGATAACAATCAGCAACATCTGCCACGAATAGATTATACTGCCCGCCTTTGCGGGAAGCACGTTGAAATTAAGCGCCGCCAGCAGCGCCCCTACCACTATGAGCGCTATTCCCAGCGTCACTCTCGAATTGCCATAATTGCCATGTGTCTTAACCATAACTTTTGTTTTAATACCTGTTGTTCATTAATAAAAAACATAGCGCAAAGATACGCCTAATCGCACGTCCGAACACTCCGAAAATCGACGAACAAGGGTTTTTACACGATTAAATATAGGGTATAGGGTATGGGGTATGGGGTGGGGTGTCCAAAATACGGGGGCAAGTCTTAAAATCTTCCACTCGGCTTTCACCGCGTTGCGGTGTTTTTTATAAACGCTAAGGGCGCAGAGGCTTCGCAGAGAACGCAAGGGCTTCGCGTCCTTTGCGACACACACACAGCGCAAAGGACGCGAAGCCCTTGCGTTCTCTGCGAAGCCGCCCTTAGCGGTTAAAAAAACACCGCAACGCGGTGAAAAACGGGAGGAAGATTTTAAAGATTGATACGGGATTTTGGACACCCCACCCTCATACCGGCGAAGCCTTCGTGTTTCTTCGCGTCTTCGTCGTGTTTCTTCGTGTAATAATATTTTTGTTGCGTGTTTGTTACACGAAGAAACACGAAGAAACACGAAGAAGGCACGAAGAAACACGAAGGCTTCGCTTCGTAATTCGTAATATGTAATTCGTAATTCTCCCGCGTCCGCAGGCAATTCGTAATTCGTAATTCGTAATTTATAATTCGTAATTCTCCCGCGTCCGCAGGCAATTCTTAATTCTTAATTCTTAATTCTTAATTTACTCCGGTATATATATGATTTCTCCGTTTTCGAGTTCGTATGCTACGCCTACTCGCCTGCCTTTCGTTTTTTCGGACGACTGGTTGTCGGACGGAGTGTATTTATTGATCTTATTGCCTTCTTTTGTGATGATTTCCATATTGTCCTTGCCTGGGTTTTTGACTATGGTGAAGTCTTCCTGCGTGAAAACTTCCGTCATGTTCAGGTGTATCGCCATTGCAACCATCAGGGCGACGGCAAAGACCATCGCCACGTCGAATAAATTGACCACTACGCTGAGCGGGTCTCCGTCGTCCTCCTTGAGAAGTTTACCGGAGCGGCGGCTGTTTCTCATCGTCTGCCGTTCAGTATTCGTGAAACATATTCCAGACTGTAAACGTCCTTTGCATACCAGCGCTGTTTGAATTGAAGCGTCACCAGCCCGACAAGACTGACAACCAGTCCGACTACCGTAGTGGCGAACACTACCTGCATGTTGTATGCCATGCCTGAAATGTCGCCGGCGGACAGTCCGACCAGCGCCGGACTCATGGCTATCAGCGTGCCGATAAGTCCGAGAACGGGACCTGTTTTCGCCAGAAGTTTCGAGAGAGCCAAGTCTTTGTGTATCTCGTTTTCGAGACTCGACAGCAGGTAATCCGAATAGGCTTCGTCCGGTGTGGAGGCGAGCAGATCGCGCAGGTATTTCACAAAAAGAGAATCGTCCTTTTCGGGCAGCAGCGAGTTCAGTTCGCTTGCTGTTGCGGGCGACAGTTCTTTTATTTTTCTGTCGAAAAGCGCATCATTACGGCGTTTCACCGTCATCTGACTGTAGAATCCGCCGGCGAGCAGCAAGGCTCGTCCGAACAGAATAAGCAGCAGAATGATGTCGGGAATCAGAAGGCTGTTTGCCAGCCAGAATAAAGATTTAGATATCAGTTCCATTTTTATTTATACGATTTTTAAAAGTCCATTTATATCTGCTTGTCAGGACGCCAAGCAGGAAGAGCAGAATACAAAGCCCGACCGACAACAGCAGGGCTTTTATGTTTACCTGAGTTTTTACGGCGGAATATGTTGTGTTTCCGTTGACGGTTGCTATCAGTCCGACGATGCACACGAACAGACAGACTATAAAGTAAATTTCCAGCCGCGCTTCCCTTTCGCGCCACAACCGTTTGACGAGAAAGCTCAGCAATGGCAAGGCAAGGGCTACAACGCCTGCAAATGCATGCGACAATAGGGTGAAGTTGCTTCCGGGCATGGCGAAAATCAGTTGCGTATGAAGGTAAAACAGGACGGGAAACAACAGTAGCCCGGGATAAAGGCGGAGCAGTGTTTCCGTGAGGCTTCTCTTTTTCGCACTGAATCGCGCGCGAAGTTCGCGGAAGCAAAAGGCAAAACAGATTGCGGATTCGGCGGTGATTAATACGGCGGCATTCTGCATTGCGGTCGGATTGTCGAGCAGTTCCGACAGCTGTGTTTTCGACTGGGCAACAGCCCAGCGCGACGACCATACTACGAAAACGGCGCACAGCAAAGCGAATATCACCGACTGCTGCATGTTCCGGAAGCTGAGCTTCAGAAAGCAGGCGGTCAGGATAAAAAATATCAGTATGTATTCCATCTTTTCAATTACGAATTACAAATCAATTACGAATTACTAATTACGAATTACGACCGGCTTCGGACGTATCAATTACGAATTACGAATTACGAATTACGACCGGCTTATCAATTACGAATTACGAATTACGAATTACGACCTGTCGGTCGTACGTCCGAAGCCGGTCGTAATTCGTAATTCGTAATTCGTAATTGATTCGTAATTGATACGTCCGAAGCCGGTCGTAATTCGTAATTCGTAATTCGTAATTGAAGATTACTTCTTTTTTCTGTGTCGCGCAATCAGCAGCGCTATAAAGAACGTCATCACGACAGCAGCCACAATCAGAGCATTCAGCCGGTTTGTTTCTCCCTGTTCCTCACGGTTTAGCGTATCCTTTTTCAGAGTGACGCCGTCTTTGCCGGAGAGCGAGGCCGTATTCGCGGATGTGCGCATCTCTTTCAGTCGCTTTGTGTAGTCCGAAGCTGAAGCATTGTCGAGTTTGCCGGCGATAAAGTCCTGTAACTTCAGGTTGCCTCCTGCAAATCCCGACGCCGACGACCCGAACTCGTTGACAAGTTCGACATGGAGACGCACAATATCCGACAATTGCTGTTCGGATGCCTTCCATAGACCCTTGCGTGCCGTTTCGAGCATCACCGCTGTGATTTCCTGCAATGCCTGCGGATTTTCACGTCGAAAGAACGCTTCGGTGCCAAGCCTGTACTCGTCCTTTACGTACACGTCATGGAGTTTGTCCCACATTTCGCTGTCGATTGCGGCGGGTTTCATCACATTCCAGCCGTAGGTATTGGTCACTGCCTCCGTAATCTGTGCGGCGCTCGACGCATTTCCGTTCATCAGCTCGCGGATGTAGGCGGGATTGAATATCGTTGAGCGCGCTTCCACAGCTATGGCTTCCTTCAGCTCCTGCATGCGCGCGCTGTTCCGGTTGCGATAGTCGGCGAAGTAGGCTTCGGGGTCTTTGCCCGTTACGCTGCGAACGGCAAGATTCATCCCCCCCATAAATTCATACACGTGATCAAGACTCAGCGCTCCCCAAGTGTTGCTCTGCCGGGGCTGAACGACGATGTCCGTGCTGTGCAGTGCGGCACGCAGCAGTCCGTCGTGATACGCGCCCCAATCCTTCTTGTCCGAATACGTTGCGCCCATATTATGAATATAGGTGTCGGCAATTTCCTTCTCGTTTTCCCATCGGTCGCCGCTTGTGATCATTTCCTGTATTCCGGATCCATACATTCCGTTGATACCGCCGAAGATACGCAGCATAGCCATTTCGCGGGCATCCTTCGGCGCAACGCCCTGTTCAACCAGAAGCCGTTCCGTTTCCACAACGCTTGCCGAAACGCGATTTTCATGCCCGTCGTCCTTCGCGGATGCAGACATTTCAACGGCACGGCTTATCAGGGCGAGACGCGAAGCCGCCAAATCGCGAAACTGCCCGGAAGTCTGGACAACCACGTCGATACGCGGACGTCCGAGTGCGGCGGAAGGGATCAGTCGAAGGTCGGACACGCGCCCGAACGGGTCGCGAACAGGTTCCACTCCCAGCATATACATAGCCTGTGCGACTGTTGCGCCTTCGGTTTCGATAAATTCGCTGCTCCAGAACGTATAGCTCACCTTGCGCGGATAATCTCCGTGCTGTTTTCTGTACTGTTCCAGCGTGGCTTTCGCCAGCGCAACGCCTTTGTCCCACGCAACTTCCGACGGGGTGGCTTCCGCATTGACGGCATACAGATTTCTGCCCGTCGGAACGGCGGAAGGATTCGCAACGGCGTCGCCGCCCGACGAGGGAACAACGTATCCGCCCGACAAAGCGTTCAACAGGGATCGGAACTCCTCTTCCGGACTTTCCTTCAGCGCCGTTTCATATCTCGTGACGTTACGCATCGTGCGTTCTATTTCCGCAATGGCGCGCGCGCGGTTTTTCTGTTCGGTCGTATATGTTTCGGGCTTTTCGGGGGCGGCGGGTCTGTCTGTTTTGGTTGATTCCGGACGGCTGCCGAATTTAGGTATCCATGAAGGATGTCCTCCGCCGGAAGACTTTTTCGGATCGACTGGTTTGGAATCCGAAGCCGCAAAAGCCGGCATGGAGCGTCGCGGAGGGGCAAGTATGGTCTTTGTTTCCTCCAGATCCTTCGGAACAATCCGGGCTACGGAGCAAATCAGCGCGTCGTTCACCTCTTTTCCGTCGAGGATTTGACCCGCCAGACGCTGTGCCGGCACGAGATACTGCTGCGTGAAGAAACTTCTGCCGCCCGTTTGCCTTTCGGTTGTCCGTCCGTTCAGTCTGTCCAGAGCGGCAAGACTGTAGGCTATCGGGTCGGCGCTCATTGCCAGAACTGTCGAGCGGATTTTCTCGCGGCTGTACGGAACGCCGGAGGTGTAGAGATGTCCTGTCATTTTTTCATTGGCTATTTCTTCCGCAAAATCGTCGATACGTTCTATTTCCTCGTGAGTATAAGGATTGGATGTCGCCGTGTCGAGACGCAGGTCGCGATGCAGTCCCATTTCCTCGACAAGTTTCTTCATGTCGCCGGCAAGCCGCGTCCGTTCGTTTTCATTCGACTGGTAATACTTCCGTATCATGTCCTGAAGCGCTTTAAACTGCACCCGCATTCCGGTTTCCATGAAGGCTGGCGTGAGATAGGACACCGTCGTGGCGTAGGCGCGTCGCTTTGCCATCATACTCTCGCCGATGTTGCCTATAGTATAATAGTAAAAATGCGGAATATCGCCCGCAAGTCTGTCGGGCCAGTCGTAACACCCCGTCGCAACCTGCTTTTGCGGAGTAAATTCCAGACTGCCGTGAGTGCCGAAGTGCAGCATTGCATCGGCATTGAACCCGTGTTGCGCCCAGAGGTAAGCGCCGATGTAGGCGTGCGGCGGGGGCGACTTGGTTCCGTGCACAATGGCGAAAGCGTCGTTTCCGAGTCCCGCCATCGGCTGCGGCAGCAGAGCGATGTTTCCGAGCATGATTCGCGCCACGGCAAGATAGGATTTATCCGCCTCCCGCACGGACATGTATCTGCCCGGCGCTGCGCCGAAACTGTTCTCCGCCTCCGCATAGAGCGCTTCGGGGAGCGACTGTTTCGCCCACGATTCGTAGGTTTGCGCTTCCACGAGAGCCGGATTGCCGTTCAGCAGGAAATCGTCGAACGCTCCTTCGGCATACGCGCTAAGTACAGCCCCCTGTGTCATCAGCAGTTTTTCAAACTCCTTCACCGACGACGGGAGATTATCGACCCTGTAGCCCTCCGCTTTCAGACGTTTCAGAAAATTGTAGAGCGAAGGCACGGTTTCCAGCCCCTGTGCCGTAAGAGTAGCCTGTCCTGCACCCTTGAAATAATAGACAGCCAATTTCTTGTCGGCATTGGGCTTCCGTTTCAGCCGGACGAAATTCGTCACAATCTCCGTAAAGCTCTTCAGCCGTTCGGGGATGGCTTTGAAGAGATAGAGCCCGTCTCCGTCTATTTCCTGCACATTGAGTACATAAGGATAAATCGAACCGTCAAGCTCCGGCATTACTATGCTCTGCGACAGGAATCCGCCCGACATTCCCATTGGATCGGCTTCCCACTGTGCCTGCGTTTGCAGCAGCGACAGAGGGGCAAAGACCGGTATGTTGCGCTCCTTAAGCCATTCGACGGCAGTGTCCGCCTGTCCGGGCGCCAGACGTCCATGCGCAAAGTAAACAACTGCATCCGGCTGTATCTTCTTCAGGAAATCCAGTCGCATCCTTGCCGACGAAACCGGATAAACGTTCCAGCCCGCGCGTTCAAAAGCCGTGATTATGCTGTCGATATTGTCGCGATTGCCGCCAAACGGATCGTTCAACCCGCCGACGAGGGCAACTTTCGGGGCATTGTCCCTATAGAATCTGTTTTTCTTCAGATAAGTCTCATAGTCGGCAAGTTCTTTGAAGCAGAAGTTTTCGTCCAGATGATAGAGGACGTCGGAAGCAAGCTCGACGACCGAATCCGGCGGGGTCACGAAGAAGGTTTTGGCGTCAATCGCCCGACGGACATAACGCGCCATGCTCTGATAGTTTCGTTTATTGCCGTTTTTCAGGTATTCGGCAATATTGTTCCGCTGCACGCTGTCCAGACTGCATATATTGTTTTCGGGATTGGTGGCGGCATGAATGTAAACCGGAACACCCTTGTCGGCTGCGCGTTGAATCTGCGCCCGCTGTTCGGCGGAGATGCGCATCCCCATTCCGAAACCCAGCACGAAATCGTAGCGTCCGAGCCGGTCGAAGGCGTCGCCGGCAACCTCCTCGTATTCAATAAAACTGTCGCTGTTGGATTTGACCATGCCCGCAATCTGAAAAGGCTGAAAGTCTATCAAAGCGATTTTAGTGGGAGAAGCAAGCCTCTCCCACGTCCGCCACGCGACGATTAAGACGATTAAAGCGAATAGAACGGAAAAAATCCTTATCGTCCTTTTGCGTATTTTCATGCGAATCTGATTTTGGAAAATAATAATCAGGCGAAATATTTATTGAGGTATTTTCGCGCGATCGAATTTCACGTGTCCGGTTACGCTTTCCGCGTTCTGATACTGAGTAAAGCGCACTTTGTAATAGTTTTCTCCGTCGGCAGTGCGGAAGATATGCGTCGGAGCCGGCAAATACACGGGCGGCATGACTAAAGAGCCGTCTTCATTCTGCTTGAACAGAATAACGGTAGCCTCCGAACGTACTACAGTTGTAGTACCGCCCATTCCGGAAGAAGTCACGGCTTTGTCGCCGACAAAGATTGCGCCGGCAGGCACTTTTTGCAGGGATTCAAACGTGACGCCCGTTCCCTGAGTTGCAACCCCGCCCTTAGCGCCGGCAGCGGTAAATTCGCCGCTGTTGGTGCGGATATTATACCTTCTCACGGCAATGTCCCAGTCCTTGCGGGCAGCCCACGCGGCGTTGTTTTCAGCCGATTCGTCGGCCGAACCCAGTACTTTGTCTTCGCCGAAGGAATAATAATGCCATGCGGTATTCGACGAGGCGTCGATATACGATTCCGTTGTTGCGCCGGGTTGTTCGGCTTTGTTGTCATCCTTATCCTTTGAACAGGATGTAAAAATGGTTGCCGTAAGCGCGGCAATTGAGAAAAACAATACTCTTTTCATTGAATCTGAATTTTTAATTATTAATTATCACTGAATTTATTTATGTCGGTCGATTATTTGAAACGATACCTCAGTCCGGCGAGAAACTGTCGGCCGGGGTTGATAAACGAGGCGTCGCTGAAGTTAAACAGATTATCCGCCTTCAATGTCAGCTCGAAAAGATGAGCGTTCAGGCGGAAAGGTTTCACCAGCGTTGCCTTCCAGATGGAATAGGGCTTGGACTGTTCGGTTTCAGTCCTCCCGTTTCCGTCGGCGTCGGCGACAATGCTCTGATAAAGTTTAGGCGAATGTAGTCTGCCGGCAAGTTGCAGCGAGAAGGGACTTTTAAGGATCGCTCCGTTCCATGTAGCCGAACAGGTGCCGCTGTGTCTGGTATTGCTTTCGAGCTGCAAGCCTGTGGAATTGTCCTTCGCGTCGCAATAGCTGTATCCGACTTTCAGCGCCAGCTCGCCGAGAAGAATATACGATATGTTTGCGTCCGCACCCCGAATCGTCGAACTGCTGACGTTGCGATAATACTTCTCGTTTGCACCGGCAGCGTTGATTACGTCATACTGTGTGATTTTGTTGTTGATCCTGTTGTGGTATCCCGTGAGGGAAACGTTGAATCCGGCAGCGGAATACTCAGCCGAAAGCGAGGAACAGACACCCTTCTCCGCTTTCAGCTCCGAATTGCCGAAAACCCAGAACATGCCCTGATGATCAAAATCATAATACAGTTCCTTAATGCTCGGAGCGCGGAAAGCCGTCCCGACGCCGCCTCTGAATTTGAATCCCGCAACGCTGTACATAAGCGACAGTTTGGGTGTGAAGGAGCTTCCGAACTGCGTGTTGTAGGTGTAGCGCGCACCGACGACGAGGTCGAAACTTTCCGCCGGTTTGCAGTGACCCTGAGCGAAACCGTTCACATCGTCGAGACTTTTGGTTGCAGGAACGGAGCCGAGCGTGGTTGAGGCGAAGTTCTCTTCGTGATTGTATTCCACGCCTCCGACAAGTTCGAGTTTTTCCGAAGGCGTCCATGTGTCCATAGTGCGGGCGGAAATATAGGAGGCGGTATTTCGCAAATCGCGTTCGCCGCTCTTTTTTTCCAGCACGTAGTAATCAAAATACTTTGTGGCGTTGACACTGAATCGCACCTTATTTCGGCTGTCGGTCGATGCGATGCCTCCGTTCGCGCCCAGTGTCAGATTGTGAGTAAGCGAATGTCGAACATTCATGCTGTTTTCAGGATTAAAGGTTTCGTGACTGAAAAATCTTCCGGCAAGGCCGATGTCGGCTCTTTTCGACGGTCTGCAGTTCAGTTTCACTCCGGCGCTGTAATCGCTGTAACGCGCGGCGTAGGGTCCGCCGTCGCTGCCGAAGCCGTCGGAAACAGTTCGCGCCCCGTCCGCACGGACACACAGCCAGTCCAGCGCCGACCCGACGTCGGCTTTAGCGCGCCATGTGCTGTAGCTTTCCAGAGACTGGCTGAGGCTGCCTTCAAACTTGTGTACAGGCTCTTTGGTAATAACGTTAATCACCGACCCTGCGGCATTGGAACCGTAAAGCGCCGACGACGCTCCGTTAACCATCTCTATCCGCCGGATACCGTTCACGTCGATCTGATCCAAATTCACATTGCCTCCAGCCCCCTCGGACACCATGCGCTCTCCATCCACCAGAAAAAGAACGTATCGGCTGTTCAAGCCGCGAATCCTCAGATTGTTCCCCATGGCGTTGGGCGAACTGACGATACCGGGGATATTGTCCTGCAAACTTTCGAGAGCCGACACAGATCCCGATTCCCGAATCTCGCGTTCGCGAATGAGGGTAGTAAGCACGGGAGTTTCCGAAAGTCGTTTCATCGTTCTCGTGCCCGTCACCACCACCTCGTCGAGCTGACGGCGGTTTTCGATGATAGCAACGGGCGGAAGGACACATTCCGAACCGCTTATCGCAATCGCGGTTTCCACTTTGTGTGCGATGATCGAAAAAGCAACAAGACTGTAATTGCCGGGAAAAGCCTCGAACGAGAATTTTCCGTCGGCATCTGTCACCGTCTCTATGCCGGCTCCCCTGACCGCAACCGAAATTGACTCGGCAGGCAACCCGTCGGCAGTGATTACCGTCCCGAAAACCCTGACTTTCCCTTCCTGCGCAAACGCTGCCGGACACTTTATCGCAATGAACGCTAAACTAAGAACAATATATCTGAACATATAAACACACTTGAATTTGACGGCACAAAGTTCCCGTTTTAACGACACGCGCACAATCCCCGAAAATCGGTATTTTTCGTTATGGGGTATAGGGTATGGGGTATGGGGTGCTTCGCCAAACGGGAGGGATTCGGCTACCGTTGGGCGAAGTACCCCATACCCTATTATGGGGTATGGGGTGTCCAAAATCCCGTATCAATCTTCAAAATCTTC
>JAITHX010000101.1 GCA_031279735.1 Prevotellaceae bacterium | reverse complement strand
TATTCCCGTGTTTTGCGCTCGATGCTCAGCAGAAGAAAGTCACGGGATACGTGAAGGACGCCTCCGACGGTTCGGCTATTCCCGCTGCCACAGTGCTGGTGAAGAACTCCAGCAACGGCGTGGTGACCGACCAGAACGGCGAGTTCTCGATTAGCGCCTCGGCCGGCGACACTCTTTTCTTTAGCTATGTAGGCAAAAAGGATTTGGAGATTCCGGTGGGGCAGAAAAACGTGTTTGAGGTGTCGCTGTACGACGATGAAACTCAACTCGAAGAAGTGACGGTGGTGGCTTTCGGCAAGCAGAAAAAGGAGAGCGTGGTGGCTTCCATCACCACTATCGCGCCCAAGAATCTGAAGGTGCCGTCGAGCAATCTCACCACCGCTTTCGCCGGACAGATGGCGGGGATGATCTCCTATCAGTCGTCGGGCGAACCGGGCGCGGACAATGCCGAGTTCTTTATTCGCGGCGTCACCACGTTCGGCTACAATGTGGATCCTCTCATCCTCGTCGATAACATCGAGATAACCAAGTCGGAGCTTGCGCGAATACAGCCCGACGACATCGAGAGCTTTTCGATAATGAAGGATGCCGCCGCAACTGCGCTCTACGGCGCGCGCGGCGCGAACGGAGTGATTCTCATCAAAACTAAGGAGGGTCAGGTAGGCAAGGTGAAGGTGACGGTTCGCGTGGAGAATACTTTCTCCATGCCCACGAAGGAGATGAAACTCGCCGACCCGATCACCTATATGAAGATGCACAACGAGGCGATTATCACTCGCGATCACAATGCGGTGCCTATGTATTCCGAAGAGAAGATCGCGAATACGGCGCCGGGTTCGGGTTCTCCGGTTTATCCGGCGACGGACTGGCGCAACGAGCTGCTTAAGGACTACGCCGCCAATCAGCGCGTCAATCTGAACGTGAGCGGCGGCGGGCAGGTGGCGCGCTACTATGTCAGCGCTTCGCTGGCGCAGGACAACGGCATCCTGCGGGTGAACAAAAACAACAACTTCAATCAGAACATCAACATGCAAACCTACACTATGCGCGCCAACGTGAATATCAATCTCACGCAAAGCACCGAGCTGAAGGTTAGCCTCGACGGAACTTTCGAGGACTATCGCGGTCCCGTCAACGGGGGGTCGAGCATGTATGCGCTGATTATGCGAAGCAATCCGGTGCTTTTCCCCGCCGTGTATCCGAAGACGGGGGCGAACCAAAACGTCGAGCACACGATGTTCGGCAATGCCGAAACGGGTCAGTATCTCAATCCTTACGCCGAAATGGTGCGCGGCTACAGGGATCGCAACAAGTCGATCATGGGCGCGCAGATGGAATTGAACCAGAAACTCGATTTCGTTGCTAAGGGATTGACTCTGCGTGCGCTGTTCAACACCAAGCGCGAGGCGGAATCGGGAATCCGGCGGCAGTACAACCCTTACTATTACCGTCTGGAGAGCTACGATCCCTACGATCTGTCGAACTACACGGTGGGAATCATCAACGAGAACGAGAACGGAGAAAGTCTCGATTCGTTTGTGGATCTTCCGGTTGTGACCAATACCATGTATTTCGAATCGTCGCTGGTTTACGCTTCCACTTTCGGCAAGAAGCACGACGTGAGCGGACAGCTGGTTTACACCATGCGCAACAAAACGGTGCCTTCCAATACGCAGGAGGTTCGTTCGGTGCTCGGATCGCTGCCCTATCGGAACATCGGGCTTGCAGGCAGAGCTACCTACGGCTACGATTCGCGCTATCTCGTGGAGTTGAACTTCGGGCTGAACGCTTCGGAGCGTTTCGCGAAGTCGCATCGCTGGGGTTTCTTTCCGTCGGCGAGCGCGGGCTGGGTGGCGTCGAACGAAAAGTTCTTCGAGCCGCTGAAAAACATTGTCACTATGCTCAAACTGCGCGGCTCCTACGGAATGGCGGGAAACGACAACATCAGCGACGACCGGTTCCTCTATATCTCGAACATGAATCTCAACAGCGTGAGTTCCGCGTGGTATTTCGGAACGGAACCTGGGAGTCTGTATGCCCGCCCCGGCGTTTCGGTTTCGCGCTATGCCGCTCCCGACATCACGTGGGAAGTGTCGTACAAAACCAATCTGGCTCTCGAACTCACTCTGCTGAAGGATTTGAACCTCGTGGCGGAGTATTTCACCGAAAGGCGCACCAGCATACTCCAGACGCGCGCCTCGATACCTTATTCTATGGGTTTGTGGAGCAGCGTGCAGGCAAATCTCGGCGAGGCCGAGGGCAGGGGAGGGGAGTTCGCGATTACCTACAATCATTCGTTTACCAAGGATTTGTGGATACAGTCGAGGGTTAATTTCACCTACGCCACAAGCAAATACACCAAGTACGAAGAGAACGAGTACGAAAACGAGCCGTGGAAGCGACATGTCGGTCATTCGCCCTCGCAGGTTTGGGGTTATGTTGCCGAAGGTCTGTTTATCGACGACAGGGAGGTTGAGAACTCGCCGGTTCAGACCGGTTCCATGGCGGGCGACATCAAGTATCGCGACCTGAACGGCGACGGGATAATCAACAATCGCGACCAGACCGCCATAGGCTACCCCACCGTTCCGGAGATGAACTACGGCTTCGGAGCGTCGATAGGCTGGAAGGCATGGGATTTCTCGTTCTTTTTCAACGGAGTTCACCAGAGGTCGTTCTGGCTGAACTACTACAACGTGTCGCCCTTTTTCAATACCAGCGAAACGTGGCAGGTGGGTCACAACGCTCTGGCGCAGTTCATCGCCGACAGCTACTGGTCGGAAAACAACCGCAACCCTTACGCCGTGTGGCCTCGATTGTCCACCTCGATTGTAAATTCGAGCAGCAACGCCTCCACCAACACCTGGTTTATGCGCGACGGAGCTTTTCTTCGCCTCAAGCAGCTGGAACTCGGCTATTCGTTGCCCGAAAAACTGATAAAGCGTTTCGGAATGGAGGCTTTCAGAATTTACGCCACCGCCACGAATCTGTTTTGCATAAGCAAATTCAAGCTCTGGGACGTGGAAATGGCGGGCAACGGA
>JAITHX010000049.1 GCA_031279735.1 Prevotellaceae bacterium | reverse complement strand
TTGCGCCCTTTGCGTTACAAAAACACCGCAACGCGGTGAAAAAACACGCAAACTTTTTCCACGCAATTCCCAGCAGAACCGCAGAAATAATACCTTTCAACGGATTTACGCCATTACCGTAATTCGTAATTCGTAATTGAATTCGTAATTCGTAATTCGTAATTCGTAATTGAATTCGTAATTCGTAATTCGTAATTCGTAATTGAATTCATCATTCTTTACGGCGTTTTCATTAACATTTGATAACACAACGCGGCATTTTGATCCCGTTCCGGCACGATCCGCGCCGCCCTTGTTTTAACATTCGATAACATATAATAGTTATACGACGGTTGCGCGACAATTGCGCGCTTGTGCGGCGGCAGAGATGCGGAGCGGCGTGTCCCCGCGACGGCTTCTTCGGTTCGGTCGATTTCAGTCGACCGAAATAGACTTCAGTCGACTTCGGTCGACCGAAGTCGACTGAAGTCGACCAAACCGAAGCCGATCTTAATTCTTAATTTTTAATTCTTAATTTAAGAATGTACTTTTGCGCCGCTCAAATCGTTTGCCCCGATCCGGACGAGCGGCTTGAGTTTAAACAAGGATATTAATTTAATGAACGGAAAACACTAATGATGGACATTATCGAAAACGGGACTGAACGGACGCCTGCACGCTATCTCGTCACTTCTGCCTTACCTTACGCCAACGGGCCGGTTCATATCGGTCATCTCGCCGGCGTTTACATTCCAGCCGACATTTATGTGCGCTATTTGCGCCTCAAGGGTCGCGACGTGGTGTTTATCGGCGGCTCCGACGAGCACGGGGTGCCTATCACCATCAAGGCGCGAAAGGAAGGCGTGTCGCCGCGCGACGTGGTTGACAAGTATCACGGTCTCATTAAGGATTCGTTCGAGCGTTTCGGCATCAGCTTCGATATCTATTCCCGCACGACTTCGGAGATTCACCGCCGCACGGCTTCGGATTTCTTCAGGAAGCTGTTCGACGCGGGCGAGTTTGTGGAACAGTCGTCCGAACAGTATTTCGACGTTGAGGCATCGCTCTTTCTCGCCGACCGTTACATCACGGGCGGCTGCCCGCGCTGCGGAGCCGACAATGCCTACGGCGATCAGTGCGAAGCGTGCGGCAGCACTCTCAGCCCGATGGAACTGCTGAACCCTCGCTCGACTATCAGCGGGAGCGTTCCGGTGCTGCGGAAGACTTCGCACTGGTATCTTCCCCTCGACCGCTATCAGGCGTGGCTCGAACGCTGGATTCTCGAAGAGCACAAGGAGTGGAAACCGAATGTTTACGGACAGTGCAAGTCGTGGCTCGATCAGGGTTTGCAGCCTCGCGCCGTGAGCCGCGATCTGTCGTGGGGCGTGCCGGTTCCGGTTGAGGGCGCGGAGGGCAAAGTGCTCTACGTGTGGTTCGATGCCCCGATAGGCTATATTTCCAACACGAGGGAACTGCTGCCCGATTCGTGGGAACTCTACTGGAAGGACGGCGGCACTCGTCTCGTGCATTTCATCGGCAAGGACAACATAGTGTTCCACTGCATAGTGTTTCCGGCGATGCTTCGCGCCCACGGCGGCTATATCCTGCCCGACAACGTGCCTGCCAACGAGTTCCTGAATCTCGAAGGGAAGAAGATTTCCACCACGAGGAATCACGCGGTGTGGCTTCACGAGTATCTCGACGACTTTCCGGGCAAGGAGGACGCGCTACGCTACGCGCTTTGCGCCAACGCGCCGGAAACTAAGGACAATGATTTCACGTGGGCAGACTTTCAGTCGCGCAACAACAACGAGCTGGTGGCTGTTGCGGGCAATTTCGTGAACCGCGCAATGGTTTTAACGCATAAGTATTTCAAGGGAACGATTCCCGCACGCGGCGAGCTTGAGGAAATCGACCTTGCGGTTGCGCGGCAGATACCGGAAATAATTGCTCGCGTCGAAACCATGCTCGAAACCTTCAAGTTCCGCGAAGCGCTGAAAAGCGTTATGGACATTGCCCGCGTCGGCAACAAGTATCTCGCCGACACGGAACCGTGGAAACTGTCGGACAGCCGCCGAATCGGCACCGTGCTGAATCTCGCGCTGCAAATCTGCGCGAATCTTGCCGTTGCGCTGGCTCCGTTCCTGCCGTTCGCCGCGGCGAAACTCGCCGCCATGCTGCGCTTCGACCCGCCGGCGTGGGACGGAATCGGCGGCGTCGATCTGCTTGCTCCGGGTCACGACCTCGATGCTCCGCAACATCTTTTTGAAAAGATAGACGACGAAACTGTCGCCCGCCAGACAAAGAAACTTCGGGACAGAGAACTCGAAAATGCCGCCGCCGCCGCAAACCTCGCCCCGCAGAAGGACGTCATTTCGGCGGAGGAGTTCGAGCGCGCCGACATTCGTCTTGCCACAGTGGTTGCGGCAGAGCGCGTTGCCGGCACCGACAAGCTGATGAAGCTGACGGTGGACACGGGTATCGACCGCCGCGCGCTGGTGTCGGGAATAGCCGACGTGTTCGCGCCGGAAGAACTGACAGGGAAACAGATTCCGGTGATAGTGAACCTTGCCCCGCGCAAAATCAGGGGCATCGAATCGCGCGGAATGATAGCGGCAGTGCGCGACGCCTCCGGAAAACTCGCGCTGCTGCATCCCTCCAACCGGCTGCCCGACGGGTCAACCATAGGCTAATCCGCGACGATGAAAGCGCTGACGGCAACAGCTCTCGCAATTCTTCTCCTTCTCTCTTCGGCGGGCGCGGCACAGCAGGCTTGCACCCTGAGGGTGGAAGAGGAGAATCTGGCGTTCGGAAACGGAGAAAGTCTGAAATACGCCGCTTCCTATCTGTGGGGACTGATTTTTACGGATGTCGGGGAGGTGGATATGAATGTGGACAAAATCAAGGAGTATCCCTCCGAATGGCAGGTGACCATAAATGCCAGAACACACAAGTTCTACGACAAGTTCTTCAAAGTGCGCGACTACTACGAGGCGGTTTTCTCGGCGCCCGAAATACGTTCGCTCTATTTCCGCCGCGACATCCGCGAAGGCAACTACGCGATGAAGAACACCTACCGTTTCGACAACGAAAACAATACGATAGACGCCACGATTCAGAAGAACGAGGATTCGGCGAAAAGGATGGAACTCGTTCACGAAGGGTGCACTTTCGACGTGCTGACCTATTTCTATTATCTCCGGAATCTGGACTACGACAATGTTTACCCCGGCAAGATATTCAAACTGTCTATCGCGCTCGACGAGGAGATTTACAGCATCAGATGCCGCTTTATCGAGCGGGAACGGAAAAAGACAAAGTCGCTGCCGAAGAAGGTGAACTGTCTGAAATTTGCCGTCGAGGTTATCGCCGGCTCCGTCTTTACAGGCAACGAAAACATAACCATGTGGGTATCCGACGACAGGAATCATATCCCGCTCGAACTCGAATCGCCCGTGCTCGTGGGCAGAGTGAAGGCGCGCATCACGGGATTCGAGAATCTGAAGTATCCGCTCAACTACGTCAAATAAAAAAGCGCCGTATGTCCTACAACAGAGTTATACTTATAGGAACCGTCGGCAAGGATCCGGCAATCCAGTATTTAGACACAGGAGTATCGGTGGTCACCCTCTCGGTGGTCACAAACGAAAATGTGACCGACCGCAACGGCGACCGACGCGAAATATCCGAATGGCACAACGTGGTTTTCTGGCGCGCGCTCGCCGAATATGTGGACAAGCATGTCCGCAAGGGAAGCCTGATTTTCGTGGAGGGAAAGCTGAGAACCCGCTCGCGGGACGACCACGCGGGACAAAAACGATATGTTACGGAAGTTGTGGCGGAAACGGTACGACTACTCAATTAATTATGAATTATGAATTATGAATTATGAATTGCCTGCGGCTCTATCACTCCTTAATTCTCCCAATTTCCGACAGGCAATTCATAATTCATAATTACTCCTTAATTCTCCCAATTTCCGAAGGCAATTCATAATTCATAATTCATAATTCATAATTCATAATTACTCCTTAATTCTCCCAATTTCCGAAGGCAATTCATAATTCATAATTCATAATTCATAATTACTCCTTAATTCTCCCAATTTCCGAAGGCAATTCATAATTCATAATTCATAATTCATAATTCCCAAACCCTCCCAATTTCCGACCGTCAATTCATAATTCATAATTCATAATTCATAATTAGTAGAATTGCGGGTTTAAAAAATATGCTTACTTTTGCGAATTATTTATAAGATGAATTTAGTGCCTATGGCTAATTTTTTAATGGATGATTTGGATCAAAGGATTCTCTCTTATTTGATAGGTAACGCGAGGGTGTCGTTTTCCGAGGTTGCGAGAGAGTGCGGCATTTCGGCGGCGGCGGCATATCAAAGAGTAAAGAAGATGGAGGAGGCCGGAATAATAATCGGCTCGAGGTTTATAGTGCAGCCCGAAATGCTGGGATACGGGATTTGCGCTTTTGTCGGGGTTCGGCTTTCGTCGGCAAGTCCGTACGACGCGGCGGTGACGAGTCTGACCCGTATTCCCGAGGTGGTGGAATGTCATTTCGTCACGGGGGAATACGCTCTTCTGCTGAAAATCTATTGCAGGGACAATCGACATCTGCTGTCGATTATCGCCGAAAAGATTCATAAGATTTCCGGCGTGGCGGATACATATACTTTCGTATCGCTCGACAAGGCGTTTGAACGACAGATTTTTGTGAGGACAAGCGGGAGCGAAAGCTAATTTTGTTTTATCTTTGGGCAATTATTTTGACGAAACGGTAAAATTGAAAATATGAACAAAATTATTATCTCTCTGCTGACTGTGTTTGCGTTGGCGGGATGCAAAGAAAACGAAAACATGAAAGTATTACTTGAAACCACTGAAGGCAACATCGTGCTTCAGCTCTACGACGATACTCCCCAGCACCGGGACAATTTCGTCAAACTCGTAAAAGAAGGCTATTACGACGGAGTGATTTTCCACAGGGTCATACCTCAATTCATGATCCAGACGGGCGACCCCGAATCGAAGAATCCTCAGCCCGGAGCATCTTACGGACGCGGCGGTCCCGACTATCGAATCCCCGCCGAAATCCTCCCGAACAGATACCACCGGAAAGGCGCTCTCGCCGCCGCCCGCACAAACAATCCGAAAAAGGAATCGTCCGGCTCGCAGTTCTACATTGTGCAGGGAAATGTCTATTCGTCCGACGACCTGCAATCCATGCAGGCGGGCAAGCAAAGGGCGAATCCCGATTTCCGCTTTTCGGACGAAGCTCTCAAAGCCTATACGGAAATAGGAGGCGTTCCGCATTTGGACGGCGACTATACGGTGTTCGGCGAAGTGACGGAAGGGCTGGACATCGTGGACAAAATCGCGGCAGCACCCACCGCTCCGGGCGACCGTCCGGTGAAGGACATCGTCATCACGAAAGCGAGCATAAAGTAAAAACCGCCGGATTCGATGAAGGAAAGAATAGAACGGCTGAGAGCGAAGATAGAGGAGTTTAAATCGGAATCGCCGCAGCATCTGGAGGAGTTCCGCGTTCGCATACTTGGCAGAAAGGGCGAACTGACCGCCATGTTCGACGACTTCAAAACCGTTGCCGCCGACGGCAAGAAAGAACTGGGAAAACTTCTGAACGAGGTGAAGACTCTGGTTCAGGACAAACTGAAGTCGCAGAAGGAACAGTTCGACGCCATCGGGAGCACCCGCAATCCAAGCCTGATAGAGGACAAGACCCTGCCCGCCTCGCCCTGCGGCATAGGATCGCGACATCCGGTTTCGCTGGCGAAGAACGAAATACTCGACATCTTCGCCCGTCTGGGGTTTGCCGTTGCCGAGGGTCCCGAAATAGAGGACGACCGGCATGTGTTTTCCGCTCTGAACTTCCCTCCCGATCATCCTGCGCGGGACATGCAGGACACGTTCTTCATAGAACGCAATCCCGACATACTGCTCCGCTCGCACACGAGTTCCGTTCAGGTCAGAGTGATGGAACGGCAGAAACCGCCGATTCGCGTCGTCTGTCCGGGTCGCGTGTTCCGCAACGAAGCGGTGTCGGCGCGCGCGCACTGTCTCTTTCATCAGGTCGAAGGATTGTATATAGATAAAAACGTGTCGTTTGCCGATATGAAGCAAACGCTCATGTATTTTGTTCGCGAAATGTTCGGCGAGAACACTCGGACGAGACTTCGTCCCTCGTTCTTTCCCTTCACCGAGCCGTCGGCCGAGATGGACGTTTCGTGCAAAATCTGCGGCGGCAAGGGCTGCAATATATGCAAGCATACCGGATGGCTCGAAGTGCTGGGCTGCGGAATAGTCGATCCGAACGTTCTTGATGCTTGCGGAATCGACAGCCGCGAATACACCGGCTTCGCCTTCGGAATGGGCGTGGAACGTCTGGCGATGCTCAAATGGCAGGTGAACGACCTGAGATTGTATTTCGAGAACGACGTTCGTTTTCTCCAACAGTTCCAAACAGCATTATGACCGACATTGCAGGCAAGCCCCTCGCGGTCGCCGAACCGCTGATTCTCTGTCTGGAAACCGGAGGCGACATCTGTTCCGTAGCTCTGGCAAGGGGCGGCGAAACTGTCGCGCTCAGGGAAAGTCGCGAGAGAGAACACGCCGAGTGCCTCTCGACGTTTATCGACGAAATACTGGAGCAGTTCGGCGTCTCGTACAAGGAGATAGATGCCGTGGCGGTGAGCGCCGGTCCGGGTTCCTACACGGGACTGCGCATCGGCACGGCGACGGCTAAGGGAATATGCTACGGAGCGGACAAGCCGCTGATAGCCATCGACAGTCTTCTGTCGCTGGCTACGCTGTGCGAGCGCAGCGACCCCGACGCCATCTATTGTCCGATGATCGACGCCCGCCGGCAGGAGGTCTATACTGCTCTGTTCGACGCTTCGACCCGCAAGCTGCGGGCGACGATGGCGGTGATAGTGACCGAAGATTCTTTTGCCGAAATACTCGACGACCACCGGATGTGCTTCTTCGGCAGCGGAGCCGCAAAGTGCGGCAAAATCATCGTGCATCCCAATGCTGCGTTCGTTAACGTCGAGAGTTCCGCTGCGGGACTGTCGGCGCCCGCCGCCAAAGCCTACGCGAACCAGCGTTTCGAAAATTCGGCTTACTACGAGCCGTTTTATCTGAAGGATTTTGTAGCGACAACTCGAGGAAAGAAAAGTATTACAGCTAAAAACAAGTGATATTATGAAAAATGCCGAGATACCTGAAACAACCGAATCAATAGGAAAGATACCCGTCGGAGAATTGCTGCCCCAGAAAGGCAAATTCGTGATGATAGACAAACTGAACTATCTGGATGAAACCAGAGTCTCGTCGTCTCTGACGGTCAAGAAAAACAATATCTTTCTCGACGGCGACTTGTTCTCCGAACCCGGAATAGTGGAGAACATCGCTCAAACCGCCGCCGCACGAATGGGCTATATAGGCAAATATATAGACAATAGCGGCGTAAGAATAGGATTCATCGGCGAAATAAAGAATCTCGCCGTGAATCGCTGTCCGCGCGTGGGCGAAAAGCTGACCACTACGATAGAAATAGTCAACGAGCTGTTTTCGACTCTTCTGGTGCATACGGAAACCAGAGTTGACGACGATCTGATAGCTTCGGGCAGCATGAAGATCGCTATGACCGATATCGAATCCGCCGAATAGAACATAGCATAATCTAATAATGAAACTTAAGGACGACTTTTTCTCAGTGATAGAAACTTCTCCCGATAAAAAGGATTACCTGGTCAGTCTTAATCCGCGTCACGAGATATATAGCGACCACTTTCCGGGCAACCCCGTGACGCCGGGCGTGTGCATAATCCAAATGATAAAGGAACTCGCCTCGCTCTACACGGGACGGAAACTGTTTATGCGCCACGCCTCCAAAATCAGATATTTCAAAGTCATAAACCCGACGGAACACGAACGGATAAACGTTTCGCTGGATATAGTTCCGGGTGAAAACGAATGTAGGGTCGCGGCAACGGTGTCGTCCAACGACGATACATTCGCCAGACTTTCGCTTGATTTCGGTTATACGGTGGTCATACGGTAGTTATACGGTTGACCGAAAACGATTAATAATATGATGTCAACTTTAAATACACGATTTACCGTCGGTCTTGCTGCTCTGCTTTCGGTGTTCGTTGCAGGCTGCTCGACTCGGACTCAGGAGAAGATACGGATAGCCTGTGTCGGCAACAGTATTACTTACGGTTCGGGTACGACGAACAGGGTTACCGACTCTTATCCTGCTCAGCTTGCCGCTTTGCTCGGCAATGCATACGAGGTGGGTAACTTCGGCAGAAACGGTGCCACGCTTCTGAACAGAGGTGAATTGCCCTACAGCAAATGTGAAGAGTATCGCAAGGCTCTCGATTTTCATCCCGACATGGTTTTCATCAAACTCGGAACAAATGACAGTAAACTTGTCAATCGGGTGTATCTCGACGATTTTGTCGCCGACTGCCTGAGTTTGATTCGCTCTTTTCGCGAACTTCCGAATCGTCCGACGGTCGTCCTGCTTTTGCCTGTCCCTGTTTTCAGCCGGGACACCGTGAGCATTACGGCTTCAGTGGTCGAAACGAAAATCATACCGATGATACGGCAGGCGGCTGACGCTGAAAACTGCGCAGTCGTCGATCTCCACAGCCTTATGCTCGACTCGGAACATCTCTTTCCCGACAAGGTGCATCCTTCGACTGCCGGAGCCGCCGTCATTGCCCGACAGGTGGCAGAATTTGTCGTGCAACGACAATCGGCAGAATTTGTCGTGCAACGACACGGCACGTCGCGCAAATCGACGGATACTGAACGAAATTCAATTAAATAATGCAAATATGAAACAAATGATTAAAGCGTTACTATCGCTTGCGTTCCTCGCGCCGTTCGTGCTTGGAACCTCCGAAGGCCGGTATTCGGATTATTATCCGGTTTACATGGAAAGAAAGACTCTCGAAAAGTCTGTTTTCTACACCGACGAAAGCAGAGAACTGCAAAACCCCGGCAAAGTCTATGCTAAGGGCGCCACTCTCTTCGTCAACGAACGATACAAGGGCATACACGTGATAGACAATACCGATCCGGCTAACCCTGTCCGAAAGGGGTTTGTCGTTGCTCCCGGATGCATCGACATCGCGGTGAAGGACAATATCCTCTATCTCGACAATTCGGTGGACCTCGTGGCTTTCGATCTCGTCGCAAAACGGGAAACGAAACGCATAGTAAACGCCCTCCCCGAACCCTGCGCTCCGAACGGCAGGAGAAGCTACGAGGAGCGTCCCGAAAATTATGTTCTGGTTGAATGGATTAAACAATGAACGGAATGAAAACAATGATCAAGATGAAAAACGGCATGAAAAAAATATCCGCCGCAGCGATTTGCGCCGCATTGTTCTTCTCTTGCAGCAGCAGCGACGGAGGAGGCGGAAACAGCGGCGAGGGCGGAGGAGGCGTCGGCGGTTCGATGGCTCGCTTCTGCATAACGGACGACCTGCTCTATGTGGTTGACGACAACAGCCTGAAACTTTTCGGCATATCGGAACCCGCCAGCCCGGTGTTCTACGAAACGCGCACGCAGAATCTCGGCTTCGGAATAGAGACCGTGTTCCGGATGGATACCCTGCTCTTTATCGGCTCCAGCACCGGAATGTATATCTACGACATCCGCAATCCCGAATTTCCAGCCCAGCTCTCCATGACCCGCCACATCACGAGCTGCGACCCTGTGGTGGCTGAGGGACAATATGCCTACGTCACCCTGAACTCGGCGAACATTTGGTGCGGTCGCACGAGCAACGTTCTGGATATTTACGACATCTCGAATCCCGTATCGCCTGTTCTGAAGAAAACCGTAGGCGGGTTCAACTCGCCGCTCGGACTGGGCGTTGACGGCAACCGGCTGTTCGTCTGCGATCAGGGACTGAAGGTTTACGACATTTCCAACCCCGAAGCGCCCCGACAGATTGCCGACAATTATACGGCGAACGCCGACGTGCGCGGCGCCTACGATGTCATCCCCCGCGGCGGAACTCTGATTCTCGTTGCGTCGAACGGACTGTTCCAGTTCGACTACTCCGGCGAAACCCTCAAGCTGCTGAGCAAAATAAACATTAAACAGTAACCCCGCACAACGCAAGAAGAAATGAAAAAAGCACTATTCGCAACGTTAACTCTGTCGCTGCTGGCATCGACTGCGTTCGCGCAGACGGCGAACGACAAAACCGACATGAAACTTCCGCACCAGAACAAACGCTATACGGTGGCATGGCAGCCGCTGTTCCTGTTCAACAACGCGCTCCGGCTCGACTTTGAAACGCGAATCAAGGACAAACCGGCATGGCTGCAAATCAGTCCCGCGATCTATCTGGTGAGAAGGAAAAACCGTTACAGAGATCCTTACGGCTATGTTTACGACGATTATTACCGCTCTCTCTCCGGCGACCATTTGAGGCACATGTTCGGCGCTTCCCTCGAATTGAGCTACAAATACTTTTTCACCCGCAAAGAATCGTTCTATCTCTCAGGCGGAGGCTCTTACGCTCACCACGATATTCACTACGACGGCTACCAATGGGAATCCTACATGGAGGACGGGCTACAGTACCTCCGTCGCAAACACGGCGAAATCAATCAGAAAATAAACAAACTTGGACTGAACGCCCTCGTCGGCTACCAGGTGCCCAACAGCGGATATTTTCTGTTCGACATGTTCCTTGGCACCGGCTATCGCAAAAGTTTCAGGTCGAATCCCGATGCCCGCGCCTACGATTCCGATATCATAGCATACGGGTACACGGGTTTTACTTTCATAACGGGAATAAGATTCGGAGTGAAATTTTAATCTAATTATGAATTATGAATTATGAATTATGAATTGCCTGCCGGATAAAGGAGGGTTAACAGACGATATTACCGACATGGAACCGGTTGGACAATACATTATTTATAATTCGTAAT
>JAITHX010000022.1 GCA_031279735.1 Prevotellaceae bacterium | reverse complement strand
AGGGGCGCGGAGGCTTCGCAGAGGACGCAAGGGCTTCGCGTCCTGTGCGCACGGTCGTTGGAGGTTGCGGATCAAGACCGGCAGCCGGAGCTCTTCGCAAAGGACGCGAAGCCCTTGCGCCCCTTGCGAAGCCTCTGCGCCCCTTGCGTTACAAAAACACCGCAACGCGGTGAAAAAACACGCAAGCTTTTTCCACACAATTCCCAGTAGAACCGAAAAAAGAGATTGACGATCGCCTGCGCGACGAGGTCTTTTAGATGTGACAGATGATAGTAGAGTAGAGCGGATTTAAATCTGTTTCTAACACATCCCTAAACAATTCCTAATTCTTAATTGTTTCATTCCTCCCCGCGTCCGTCAGGCAATTCTTAATTTTTAATTTTTAATTCTTAATTAAAGCAAGCGCTATCCATGCGCAGGCTTCCGCGTCGGCGAGGGCGTGGTGGTGGTTTCGCAAATTGTAGCCGCAGCGTTCGGCGACGGTGTGGAGCTTGTGGTTTGACAGAGTTTTTCCGAACGTTCTTCGGGAGGCGCGACAGGTGCAATGGAACTCATAGTCGGGATAGTCCATGCCGTAAACGCTGTGGACGGCTCGCAGACAGCTTTCGTCGAACGGGCTGTTGTGGGCTGCGAGCGGAAGTCCGGCTATGAGCGGGGCGATTCGCGCCCATACTTCGGGGAACACCGGTTTGCCGGCGGTGTCTTCGGCTGTCAATCCGTGTATTTGCGTGTTCCAATACGAATACCATTCCGGTTCCGGACGGATAAGTTCGTATATTTTTTCGGCTATTTCGCCGTTGCGCACTATCACTATGCCCGCGCTGCAGATGCTTGAGCGGTACATGTTTGCTGTTTCAAAGTCTATGGCTGCAAAATCTTTCATCGCTTGGCTGCATGTTTATAAAGGCAAAAAATATGTGTGGTCTGGTGCATTATTAACGGAATCCCATTTTGAGGCGTTGTTTTTCCGATGTTTCGTGCTTGCAGTAATCTTCGAGCGTTTCAAATGCCGGTTCGCATCCGGAGATGATGGTATCGACGGTGTATTTGCGCGCTACGTTTTCTATTTGTCCGCCGCTGAAGTCGAAGCCGGCGGCGAGCCGTTCCACGTCGTCGTCGGAGACGGAAGGGAGAATCGACTTCCAAATTTGACGTTTGGCTTCGAGCGAGGGCTTGTTGAACTCGATTTTGTAGAGGAATCGGCGTTCAAACGCCTGGTCGAAGTTCCGCGTCAGGTTGGTGGTGGCTATCATTATGCCTTCGAGGTTTTCCATTTCCTGCAGGATGATGTTCTGAATGGCGTTTTCGGTTTGCGCCACAGTGCTTGAATTGGTGTCCTTGCGTTTGCCTATCACGGCGTCGGCTTCGTTGAACAGCAGGAGCGGGGCGATTCGGGAGGAGCTGGCGTAGGTTTTGTAGCGATCGAAAACCTCCTTGATTTTCTTTTCGCTTTCGCCGAACCACATGCTTTTGGTCTGCGAGACATCAACCGGCATAATGTCGCGTCCGGTGAGGCGCGCGATTTGATAGACGGTTTCGGTTTTGCCCGTGCCGGGCGCTCCGTGGAACAGGCAGGCGAAGCCGGTGCTCATTCCCCTGTCGCGAAGTCGATCCACTATGCATTTGAAGTTTTCCTCGTCGAGGAGCGAGATAAGCCGGTCGATCTGTTTCCGTTCGTTTTCGTTGTAGAACATTTCCTTGACAACGATGGAGGCGGAGAGAATCAGTCCGGTCCTGTTTTCCACCTGTTTTTCCACTATATTCAGTTCGCCGAGCAGTTCGTTTTTAGCTTTAGCGGTCAGTTTGAATCTTTCCCGGTCGCCGAAGCCGTCGCCGCCGGCATGTTCTATGAGACCGTCGTCGAAGAGTCTGTTTTCCTTGTCGGTCAAAGATTTCACAATGCGCCGGAAACGTATTCTGTCGTAGAGTTTTTCGAAGTCGTGATACATGACGCAATCGTCGTTGTTGTAAACAAAAAGGGAGCAGAAGAGCAGGAGCAGTATTTCGTCGTCGTCCGCGAGATTGTACTCTGTCAGTTTTCTGGCGATTTCCAGATGCGGATTCTCCGCCAGCAGGATGTTTATTTCGTAAACCATGGCGCTGAAAGTGAGTTCGCTGTTGCTGCGTTCGTCGAACAGCTGTTCGGCGAAGGCGAAGAAATCGCCTATGGAGATGTTTTTCTTGCTTTCGGGCTTGTATTCCGTGTTTTTTCTCAGCGCGTCGAGAACTTCGCGGGGGATTCGATAGGAAATGCCTCCTTCCCGGCTGCATCGCACATAGCGGCGCTTTTCGAGTTCGTCGATGTCGTCCATATATTTGACAAGTCTCACGTTGCGACATTTGACCGTTTTCGCTATTTCGCTCAGCCGAATGTTGTATTCGTCGCTTTGATCCACGAAATGCGCAAGGAAGATGGACTGCACGTCGTTGAGATGCAGACATCGCTTTACGTAGTCGATGTGGGGTTTGGCATCCGCGAAGAACTCGTCGCTCAATCCCGAATTTTCCGACAGTTCGACAATTCGCTCGAAGTGTCCCAGCAGATTCAGCCGTGATTTCCGCTTGCTTTTTTCCGTTGTTTTGCCCGTTGTTTTGCCGGTTGCTTTGCCGGCGTCTTTTTCTGTTGCCTTATCGGCATCTATTGTTTTTTTCATTGCAATGCATTGTTTTTGACATTTAATAACTTCCGTGTCGATTAACGTTTCGAGCCGCAAAGATAATGTAATGCTGCGCCAAATCGAAACGGAGAAAAAATCCGGATTCCCGAATTAGTTATATCTTTGCAGCCGTAAATGTCGAAAATTTTAAATGAAAAATAATGATAAGTACAGAACAGATCAAGGTGTTGAGCGAGCGCGTATCAACCCTGAGGAGGTGTCTTTGACATAGATGTCAAACGCATCAGACTCGAAGAAGAAGAACAGAGAACTCTGGCTCCGAATTTCTGGGACAGCCCCAAAGATGCGGAAGCCCAGCTAAAAAAAGCGGCATCGCTCAAATCGTGGATAACGGCGTTCGACCGTGCCGTCGAAGCTGTAGATGACCTGACCGTCATGCTCGACTTCGCGAAGGAAGACCCCGCAGCCGACGGCGAACTCGACAGGCAATACAGCCTGACCGTTGCAATAATCGAAGACATCGAAATGCGCAACATGCTCGGCGCGGAAGAGGACAAGCTGGGCGCCATCATGAAAATCAACTCCGGCGCCGGAGGCACCGAAAGTCAGGACTGGGCGGAGATGCTGATGCGAATGTATCTGCGCTGGGGCGAACGCAACGGATACAAGACTTTCGTCGCCGACCTGCTCAACGGCGACGATGCCGGAATAAAATCCGTCACCATGGAATTTGAGGGCGAACTCGCCTACGGCTTCCTCAAAGCCGAAAACGGAGTGCATCGGCTTGTGCGAATCTCGCCTTTCAACGCTCAGGGAAAGAGGCAAACCTCGTTCGCTTCGGTTTTCGTCTCGCCGGCAGTGGACGATACTATCGAAATCAACATCAATCCCGCCGACCTCGAATGGGATACCTACCGGTCGAGCGGCGCCGGAGGACAAAACGTGAACAAAGTCGAAACCGGCGTCCGCGTGAAGCATCTCCCGACGGGAATAGTGGTCGAAAACACCGAAACACGCTCTCAGTTCGACAACAGACAAAATGCCCTCCGAATACTCAAGTCGCATCTCTACGAACTCGAACTCCGCAAACGCAAGGAAATGGAAGCCGAACTGGAAGGAAAAAAACGCAAGATAGAATGGGGATCGCAAATCAGAAGCTATGTTCTGCATCCCTACAAAATGGTGAAGGACTTGCGGACAAACCACGAAACTTCCGACACTCAGGCAGTGCTCGACGGCGACTTGAACGATTTCATGAAAAGCTACCTGATGCAGTCGGGCGCCGGCGAAGAACAATGAACATTTAACGAATTAAACGACAATCATGGGATTTTTTGGAATCTTTTCAAAGGAAAAGAAGGAAAATTTGGACAAGGGTCTGAAAAAAACAAAGGAAAGTTTCTTCGGAAAACTGTCGAGAACCGTAGCGGGACGCTCAAAGGTTGACGATGCCGTGCTCGACGAACTCGAAGAAATCCTTATCTCCTCCGACGTGGGCGTGGAAACCACGCTGAAAATCATCGAACGCATCCAGCAGCGCGCGGCTCGCGACAAATATATGAACGTCGGCGAACTCAACGTCATCCTTAAGGAGGAAATCGAAAATCTGCTCGAAGAAAACGGTTCCGCCGACAGTCTCATCCCCTTCGACTTCTCGAAAAAACCCTACGTGGTGCTGGTCGTGGGCGTCAACGGAGCGGGAAAAACAACCACCGTGGGCAAAATCGCCTCGCAATTGAAAAACGACGGAAAAAAAGTGTTTCTCGGCGCCGCCGACACTTTTCGCGCCGCCGCAGTCGATCAGCTTACAATCTGGTCGGAAAGAGCCGCCGTCCCTATCATCAAGCAAAAACAGGGCGCCGACCCCGCTTCGGTGGCTTTCGACACGGTGAAGTCCGCCGTGGCAAACAACGCCGACGTGGTGCTTATCGACACGGCGGGACGACTGCACAACAAGGTGAATCTGATGAACGAACTCTCCAAAATGAGCAAAGTCATACAAAAGATTATCCCCGACGCGCCCCACGAAGTCCTTCTGGTGCTCGACGGCTCGACCGGACAAAATGCCTTCCGGCAAGCCGAAGAATTTACCAAAGCAACTAATGTGACCGCAATGGCTCTCACCAAACTCGACGGCACCGCAAAAGGCGGCGTAGTCATAGGCATCTCCGACAAATTCAATATCCCCGTGAAATTCATCGGCGTCGGCGAAGGTATCGACGACCTCCAAATCTTTAATAAAAAAGAATTTGTGAACTCGCTTTTCAGACAACAGCTCTGAATTAAGAATTAAAAATTAAGAATTAAGAATTACCTGACGGACGCAGGGAGAATTATGAACCGTCCGACTTTCCGTCAGGCAATTCATAATTCATAATTTAGGTACCTTACGCCCCAAATTCGTGTAATATTTGGCAGAAAATTCAAAAATTAAAAGCAGGGATTATCGTTATTTCCTTTAGCTTTTGAGCCGTAATAATGGCTTGCATTCCGAGT
>JAITHX010000014.1 GCA_031279735.1 Prevotellaceae bacterium | reverse complement strand
TAAATGGTTAATGCCTGTCGGACGGGTAGAGTGAGACGGAGACACTGAGCCGCAGGCACTAACCACTAACCACTAACCACTAACCGCTAATTAAATGGTTAATGCCTGTCGGACGAATGGAGTGAGACGGAGGCACTGAACCGCAGGCACTAACCACTAATCACTAACCACTAACCACTAATTCGATTTGTAATTAAAAAAAATCACTACCTTTGCGCCCGTGTTCTTAAAATTCGGGGTGTGGCGCAGTTGGTTAGCGTTCCTGCTTTGGGAGCAGGCGGTCCTCCGTTCGAGTCGGAGTACCCCGACAAGGAAAAAGGACGATGAAAATCGTTGGAAACTTTCGATTTATGTGTGTTTCGTCCAGCAATTAAAATAAAATACTGTATATATGAAGAGATTCCTGATTATGCTGCCGGCAGTGCTGATGATTATGATTGAACCGCTTGCGGCATGCACCAATTTTCTGGTAAGTCGCGGCGCGTCGAAAAGCGGCTCGACTTTTATTACTTATGCCGCCGATTCTCACACGCTCTACGGAGAATTGTATTTTTGGGCGGCTGCGAACCATGCACCCGGCACGATGATGAACGTTTATGAATGGGACACCGGAGTTCTGCTGGGCGAAATAGCTCAGGCTGAGAAAACTTGGCGTGTGGTCGGAAACATGAACGAACATGCGCTCGCCATAGGCGAAACCACTTTCGGCGGAGTGGAAAAACTTATCGACACTACCGGAATAATCGACTACGGCAGTCTTATCTACATCACCCTGCAACGCGCGAAAACTGCTCGCGAAGCCATCAAAATCATGACTGAACTTGTTGCCGAATACGGCTATCGTTCCGGCGGCGAATCTTTCTCCATCGCCGACCCCGACGAAGTCTGGATTCTTGAAATGGTGGGCAAAGGCACCGCTCTGAACCTTAACAAGAAGACTAAGAGGCTGGAAAACGCCAGCAAGGGCGCGGTGTGGGTTGCCGTTCGCATTCCCGACGGCTATGTGAGCGCTCATGCAAATCAGGCGCGCATACAGACTTTTCGATGGAGCGACGGGAAAACCTCCATCTCCTCCGGCGAAATGAACCGGATATTCGATCCCGCCGTGGAGGTGGTTTACGCGCGCGACGTGGCTCAAACGGCGCGCGACTTCGGTCTCTACAGCGGCTCCGACAGCGATTTCAGCTTCTCCGACACTTATAATCCCCTTGATTTCGGCGGGGCGCGCTTCTGCGAGGCTCGCGTGTGGTCGTTTTTCAGAAGCGTCAACGGCGATATGGACAAGTACGCGGACTATGCCGCAGGCAAAAACCTGAAAAACCGCATGCCGCTATGCATCAAGCCCGACGCTCCGCTATCGTTCGAGCATGTCGCCGCCATGATGCGCGATCATTACGAAGGCACGGACTTGGACATGACCAACGACATAGGCGCCGGCCCCTTCCGCCTGCCCTACCGCTGGCGTCCCATGACATGGAGCATCGACGGCGAAAAGCTGCTCCACGAACGCGCAATAGCAACGCAGCAAACCGGATTCTGGTTTGTTGCCGAAGGACGAAGCTCCATGCCGCGCACACTGGGCGGAATACTCTGGTTCGGAACCGACGACGCCGCGACTTCCTGCCTCACGCCGATCTACGGATGCAGTCTCCGCACGCCGGAAGAATACGCTGCGGGCAACGGCGATCTGCTGACTTATTCCGACAATGCGGCGTTCTGGGTTTTCAGTCGCGTGACCAATTTCGCCTACCTGCGCTACGAGGACATGAGCCGCGACATCATCAAGGTGCAGCGCGAACTCGAAACCAAATACCGCGAAATGATTCCTCTTATCGACGAACATGCGCGGAAACTCCACTCCGAAAACCGCGACAAGGCGCTGGAGTTCGTCACCGACTTTTCGGTCAACACCGCCGCCGCCACCGTCAAGCGCTGGAAGGAACTCGACCGCTATCTGCTTGTGAAATACATCGACGGAAACGTTAAAAAGGAAGCCGACGGCAAATTTAAACGTACCTCGACCGGCATTCCCGCCGCCCCGAATCAGCCGCAGCTGCCCGAGTTCTGGCGTCGCGCCATCAAAAACGATACGGGCGAAAAACTCAAACAAATAGAAAATTAACACATATATGCGACACTTTACCTGCGTACACGATATAGGCGACCTCAAAGCCGCCCTCCGTGAAGCCTTCGAAATTAAAAAAGAACCTTTCCGATACAGCGAAACAGGCAGAAACAAAACCCTTCTCGCTCTGTTCTTCGATTCCAGCCTCCGCACCCGGCTGAGCACCCAGAAAGCAGCCATGAATCTTGGCATGAACGTCATTGTGCTCGACGTGAATCAGGGCGCATGGAAACTTGAAACAGAACGCGGAGTAGTCATGGACGGCGACAAGCCCGAACATATTCTCGAAGCTATTCCCGTGATGGGCGCCTATTGCGACATCATCGGTCTGCGTTCCTTCGCCCGTTTCGAGAGCAAGGACGACGATTACGGCGAGAAAATTCTGAACGGCTTTATCCGTCACTCCGGCAAACCGGTGTTCAGCATGGAAGCTGCAACCGGTCATCCGCTCCAGAGCTTCGCCGACCTGATAACCATCGAAGAGTACAAACGGGTGGAGCGTCCCAAAGTGGTGCTCACATGGGCGCCGCATCCCCGCTCTCTCCCTCAAGCCGTTCCAAACTCTTTTGCCCAATGGACGGCGGCAGCGGGCTACGAACTCGTCGTGACCCATCCCGAAGGCTACGAACTTGATCCGCGCTTTACGGCGGGCGCCCGAATCGAATACGACAGAGACAAGGCGTTCGACGGCGCACATTTCGTCTATGCCAAAAACTGGTCGGCGTACACCGATCCCAACTACGGCAAGATTCTGAGCCGCGACACCGCATGGACGGTTGACGCCCGCGCAATGTCGCTCACCGACGACGCTTTCTTCATGCACTGCCTCCCCGTGCGTCGCAACATGATAGTGACCGACGATGTGATAGAAAGTCCGCGCTCGCTCGTGATCCCCGAAGCCGCCAACAGGGTGGTCTCGGCGCAGGTTGTGCTGAAAAGATTACTGACCGACAATTATTAATCCCATACAGTGAATATGACAATCTTTTCCAGAATCGCGGCGGGAGAAATCCCCTCGTACAAAATCGCCGAGGACGACAAGCATTACGCCTTCCTCGACATCTCTCCCGTCAACGAAGGGCATACCCTCGTGATACCCAAAAAGGAAACCGACTACCTCTTCGACCTTCCCCCGCAGGAACTCGCCGAAATGACGCTCTTCGCCCAGCGGGTGGCGAAAGCCATCGACAAGGCTATCCCGTGCAGGCGGGTGGCTGTCCTCGTGCTCGGACTCGAAGTGCCTCACGCCCACATTCACCTCGTTCCCATCAGCGGCGAAGCGGACATCTTCCGCAGGGAGAAACTGAAATTCTCGGAAAACGAGTTTGAAAACACGGCAGCGAAAATCAGGGACGCCATGACGGATTAGCCTCCCGCGCCCCCCAACAAGATTCCGAAAAATGAAGAAAAAGTCGAAATCCCAAAAGTTCAATCCCGTTGCCGTAATTATAGTGTTGGCGGCAGTCGCGTGGTATCTGCTGCGACCAGCCGACGACGCAACAACGGCAACCCCCGCCCCGTCTGAAACGACAAGTTCGACAACAAGCTCGACAACAAGCTCGACGAAATCGACAACATCGACGACATCGAAGTCCTCGACGACATCTGCGACCTCGACCGGCTTCTCGGTTGAAAACATCGAGATACCCGCGAAAATCGTCGGACGACAGGAGCAGATTATCACTCACACCGGCTACACGGCGAGCTACAACTCCGATTGGAAAATACCCAACTGGGTAGCCTACGAACTCACGAAGGAAGAGGCGGAAGGCGTTGTCCCGCGCGGAAACAGTTTTGTTCCCGACCCGGAAGTGCCTCGCAACAAATCCGCAACCACCGGCGACTATACCAACTCCGGCTGGGATCGCGGACACATGGCTCCCGCCGCCGACATGAGATGGAGCGAAAAGGCGATGAAGGAATCGTTTTATCTGTCGAACGTTTGCCCGCAAAACAGAAATCTGAACGCCGGAATATGGAAAGACCTCGAAGAACAGGTGCGCGGACTTGCCCGGCAGAAGGGCAACGTCTATGTGGTGAGCGGACCGCTCGTGTCGAAGAAGCCTGCAACCATAGGAAACAATAACGTAGCCGTTCCCGACGCATTTTTCAAAGTGCTGCTCCAGAACAACAACGGCGAATGGTCGGCAGTAGCTTTCATGTTCGCCAACAAAAGCGGACGACAACCCTTGTCCACCTACGCGATGAGTGTGGAAGACATGCAAATCGTAGCCGAAATGGATTTCTTTCCCGCCCTGCCCGACAGCATAGAAGAACGGATAGAAAGTCACGTCGATTTCACCAAGTGGAGTCTCTTTGCGAAGAAATGAACCGCCGGCGCTTGCCGGCTTCTTTACGAATTACGAATTACGAATTACGAATTACGAATTACGAATTACGAATTACGAATTACGAATTACGAATTACGAATTACGAATTACGAATTACGAATTACGACCGGATAAGGCTGT
>JAITHX010000205.1 GCA_031279735.1 Prevotellaceae bacterium | reverse complement strand
TAGTGTATTTCTTTTTGGAGAGGTTCGCTGAAATTCTTTCTCGACGAGAAAAGTTTGACGCCCGATTTGTCGAATATTTCGAGTTCCATGCGATAGGCGTCGTCGTCCAGGTCGGTTACGGGACCGAACAGGCGCCGGTGATTGACGCAGTTGGTATTGCAGTTGCAGCTTTTCGTCGCGATTATTTCCGAGAGAGGGTCTATTGCTTCGGGCATGGTTATCATGGAAGTCAGCGATACGCAGGCTTCCTCCGAACGTGCCGTTGAGGTTGAGGTTGCGGCTCTCATAACATAACAGAACCTTTGCGGACCGGTGCATACGAACTCGAAAGTGGATTCGTCGATATAATGCAGGCTGTTGCCCGGCGCGAGCGTAAGTTTCGCGGGAGCAGTTCTCGTCAGGGTATAGACAACGGAGCGGGACTGGTTGACAAATTCCGTCCAGCGTATTTCCGTACTCAGATTGTAGGGCGTGGCATAGAGGATGATATTGCTTGCCGTGTCGCTTTCGATTATTCGCTGTCCGCAGGTGAATCCCGCGATGCAGTAGTTGTAAACCTGTCCGATGAAGGCTGTTTTGTCGGAGAAGCGGGCGGGGATGTCGGCTGCCGAATAGAACCACGAGATAGGTATTCGCGAATCGGAGCGATAGATGGCGAAAGTGTCCAGGTCGGTGCTTTTGTCCACGTTCAGATAGAGATTAATCATGCCCTGGTCGCTGATCACGCTGTCGATGTTCATCACGGCCGGCAGTCGTTTGCTGATGATGTCTATGCTTATTCCGTGCGAAGTTGCCGTGTCGCCGGTGGGCAGGAATGCTTTGACGAAGAGGAAATATTTGGTGTTGCGCTCTACGTTTTCGAGCAAAACATTGAATGTTTTCTCGCGATCCGAAAGTTTCACAGCCGAGTCGATGTCGAATCTTGCGCCGTCGTATCCCCATTTGCCCCACACTTCGTATTCTATGGCATTGTTGTAGGCGTTGGATGCGGCGTCGTTGACGCTGATCTGACCGTATTCGTTGATGGCGTAGCGCCGGTATTCGGTCCAGCGCAGGTCGAGCGTATTGTCGCACTGATTGTAAGTCCCCGAGAACTGCATGGTGATGTGCATGTCCGTTATCGGCGAAGTGTTGAGATCGTTCACGCTGCGCATCCGGTAGCTGTAGCGCTGCGTTGCGATGTCGTCGTGAGGCTTGACGTAAACGCTGTTGTCCCGCGTGAGGTATGCGTTTCGCTGAAAGAAATAATTCGTGTTGATATAGAGTTTTTCCGACACCTCGAATGCAGTGACGTCGTCGGTTTCCGCCACGGGTTTCCATTTCAGAATCGCCGCTCCCGTTATCGGATCGACGCTCAGCGAACGTATTTCGGGCATCGGGGGAGCCTGTCCGCCGGCGGCGGCGGCGAGCAGCGCGAATATTGCGACAAGTGCGTATCTCCTCATTGTTTTCGGAGTTCAAAAAACTACGTTCACGATTTTTCCCTTCACCGCGATGATCTTTTTCGCCTCTTTTCCCTTCATGATTCTCTGGGTCTGCGGGTCGGCGAGCACGGCGGCTTTGATGTCATCCTCGCTGGCGTCGAGGGGGATTGGGAGTTTGAACCGCGTTTTGCCGTTGAACGACACGGGGCAGTCGAACGAATCTTCGACCAGAAGGCTTTCGTCGTATTCGGGAAACGAGGCTTTGACCACGCTTGTTCTGTTGCCGAGCAGGTGCCAGAGTTCTTCGGCAATGTGCGGGGCAAAGGGCGAGATCAGCACGGTCAGCGGCTGCAGCACGGCGCGCCGGTTGCATTTCAGCGCGCCGAGTTCGTTGACGCAGATCATAAAGGCGCTCACCGAGGTGTTGAACGAAAACGATTCTATGTCGCCGCGCACCTTTTTTATTGTTTTGTGCAGAATCTTCAGCTCGTCTTTGCCGGCGGGTTCGTCCGACACATAGAATCCTTCCTCGTCGTGGAACAGTCGCCAGAACTTGCGCAGGAAGCGATGCACGCCGTCGATGCCCTTGGTGTCCCACGGTTTCGACTGTTCGAGCGGTCCGAGAAACATTTCGTACAGCCGCAGGGTGTCGGCTCCGTAGGTAACCACTATGTCGTCGGGATTCACCACGTTATAGAGCGATTTCGACATTTTCTCCACCCCGTATCCGCAGCGATATTCGCCGTCTTCGAGAATAAACTCCGCCGTTTCGTATTCCGGCTTTCGGGTTCTGAACTGTTTTATGTCCAGAATGTCGTTGTTCACGATGTTCACGTCCGCGTGCAGTTCGGTGGTTTTATAGCCGTCCTTCAGTCCGCGCGACACGAAAGTGTTCGTGCCGTTGATTCGGTACACGAAATTCGAGCGTCCCTGTATCATTCCCTGATTCACGAGTTTGCGGAACGGTTCGTCCTCCTCCGTCAGTCCCGAATCGCAGAGGAATTTGTTCCAGAAGCGGGAATAGATCAGGTGTCCGGTGGCATGTTCGGTGCCGCCGACATAGAGGTCAACGCTTCGCCAGTATTTGCTGGCTTCGGCGGAAACCAGCGCTTCGGAATTGTGCGGGTCCATGTAGCGGAGATAGTAGGCGGACGAACCGGCGAATCCCGGCATAGTGTTCAGTTCGAGAGGATATGCCGTAGTGTCGGATTCGGGCGAATAAACCCAGTTCTTCGCTCTGCCCAGCGGCGGTTCGCCGGATTCGGTTGGCAGAAACTTGTCCACTTCGGGCAGTTCGACGGGCAAATCCTTTTCGGCTACGGGATAGGGCATACCGTCCTTGTAATAAATCGGAAAAGGTTCGCCCCAGTAGCGCTGCCGGCTGAAAATCGCGTCGCGCAGACGGTAGTTCACCTTTATTTCGCCCAGCCCGTTTTCGCGCACATACTCTTTGGCTCGCCGAATCGCTTCGGGCACCGTCAGTCCGTCGAGGAAACCCGAATTGATCATCACGCCCTCCTTCGCGTCGAAACTCTCTTCGCTGACGTCGCAGCCTTCGACGAGCGGAATCACGGGCAAGCCGAAATGTCGGGCGAAAACATAGTCGCGGGCGTCGTGCGCCGGAACCGCCATGATGGCGCCCGTTCCGTAGCCCGCGAGCACATAGTCGGAAATCCACACCGGAACCTTTTTGCCCGAAAACGGATTGACGGCGTAACCGCCCGTGAACACGCCCGAAACGCGGCGGTCGGCGATGCGTTCGCGTTCCGTTCTCCGCTTGGTCGATTCGAGATAGGCATCGACCTCGGCGCGCCGGTCGGGCGTCACGAGCTGCGCCACATAATCGCTTTCGGGCGCAAGCACCATGAAAGTCACTCCGAAAATCGTGTCGGCGCGGGTGGTGAAGACCCTTATGAACCCGTCCTTCTTCGACCCTCCGCCGCGCGAATCCGCAACTATGTCGAAGCGTATTTCCGCGCCCTCCGAGCGACCTATCCAGTTCCGCTGAGTTTCCTTGAGCGATTCCGTCCAGTCGATCGCTTCCAGACCGTCGAGCAGTCTCTGAGCGTAAGCCGAAACGCGCAGGCACCACTGACGCATCCGGCGCTGTTCCACCGGATAGCCGCCGCGCTCCGACAAACCGTTGACCACCTCGTCGTTCGCGAGCACCGTGCCAAGCTGCGGACACCAGTTCACCATCGTGTCGGCGAGATAGGCTATGCGATAGTTCATCAGTATCTCCTGCCGTTCGCGTTCGGACTTCGACTTCCATTCGCCGGCGGCGAAGCGCAGCGTCTCGGTGCAGGCTGCGTTGACACGGAGACTTCCTTCCGCCTCGAACACCTCTATCAGTTCGGCAATGGGGCGCGCCCGCTGCGCGTCGTTGCAGTAGTAGGAATCGAACATGCGGATGAACGCCCATTGCGTCCACTTGTAATATTCGGGCGAACAGGTTTTCACCTCGCGATCCCAGTCGAAACTGAAGCCGAGTTTGTCGAGCTGTTCGCGATAGCGCTCTATGTTTTTTTCGGTTGTAAGTTCGGGATGCTGTCCCGTTTCGACCGCATACTGTTCGGCGGGCAGTCCGAAAGCGTCGTAGCCCATCGGGTGCAGCACGTTGAACCCCGTCAGACGCTTGTAGCGGCTATAGATGTCCGAAGCGATATAGCCCAGCGGATGTCCCACATGCAGCCCCGCTCCGGAGGGATAGGGAAACATGTCCAACACATAATATTTGGGTTTGGATTCGTCGATCTCCGTTTTATATACCTTGTTCTGCATCCAGAACTTTTGCCACTTTTCTTCTATTCTCAAAAAATTGTATTCCATAATCAGCGAAAAAATTTGAGCGCGAAGATACGAATAAATACTAACTGATGTTGCGCACCCTGCGGTTGCCGGCGCGCGGACGACGCGGATTCTGATTCGCGCAAATCCGTCGAATCCGCGCCCTCTGCGCGCTAAGTTATTTACTCATGGAAACTTCGGG
>JAITHX010000107.1 GCA_031279735.1 Prevotellaceae bacterium | reverse complement strand
AGGGAAAATTCATATCAATTCTCAAAAAATATCCGCTTTGTTGGAATGTGGAATATATGATTTATAACAGTAGCACGCAGATGACGCGGATGACACAGATTTACGCGGATTTAAATCTGCGTTTAACGCATCAGTAATAATTAAAAGTCGAATAAATAACTTAATAAGGGATGCCGTTCGGTTTTTTAGCACACAGATGACACGTATGACGCGGATGACACAGATGACGCAGATGACGCAGATTTACGCGGATTTGAATCTGTGTCATCCGCGTCATCCGCGTCATCTGTGTGCTAAGTTATTTCTAACACATCCCTTAATTCTTAATTCTTAATTGAAATGACCTTCGGACGCAAGGATAGTTTCGATCCGTATCCGGCTTCATGCCCGAAGGCAATTCTTAATTCTTAATTTTTAATTCTTAATTTCCGAAGGCAATTCATAATTCATAATTTATAATTCATAATTCCCAATAATCTCCGCCTGCACTTTTTTGCTCAGCGACTGAAAGATCAATTCATAAGAACTGTCGAGCATTTTTTTCAGAACCTCGTCGGGAACCTTGCCGCCGAGCAGCATCGAGTTCCAGTGCGTTTTGTTCAAATGGTAGCCGGGGGTGATTTCCGCATATTGTTCGCGCAGTTCCAGACCGAAGTCCGGCGGAAGTTTGACCGAAATGATATGATTCCCTTCTCGGTCGTTGCCTATCAGAGCGTAGATTTTTCCGCGAACAGTGTAACGGATGGCGTCCCACGATGCCTTGTAGTCTTCTTCCGTGCCTTTTTTCGAGAGACAATACTCCTGTATAAAATCGTATTTCATTTTAATAATTTTCAGTCCTCAAATTTAATTCATAATTCTTGATTTCCTTAGATTGACAATTAGTTCTTATCTTCGCATGAATTAATTTTAAATTACAATGAAACGAAAGAAAAAAACAAACAATCGATTCGCACGGCTGCAAACGGCAGCGCTCGCTGCAATCTTCGCGGCGATGACGGCGATTGCACTCGATGCGCGCGCGCAGTCGAAAGACTACAAGGCTTATGATCTGCTGATTCGTCTTCGGCAGTTTGATGCGGCGGCTTTTCGGATGGCTGCCGACGACATTGGCGCTCCTTCCGATAAATGGGAGAGCGCGCTGAACGAACTGACGTCCTCGCAACGGAAACTGACGGAGGATATTAAGGCTGGCGATCCGGCGGCGGCGGATAAGGCTGGCGCACTGCTCGAACGCTTGGACAGAATACTGTTGAGCAATCCCCTGCTTAAGGGAAAGGAGCTGCTTGCCGTCGAAAGGAGATTTGCCGACAAGGCGCGCATCCGCATGAACGGCGACGCGGGACTGACGCCGCATAATTTTCAGAACAATTCTTCGCTCAATCCGAAGGGATGGGACAATTCGCTGGTGAAACTGAGCGGATTCGGAACGGAGATTAAAAAAACCGACGTCTTTGTTCCGGACGACGGCTCGATTATTTCCGACATCGAAATGCACTTTTCGGGCAAGCGGCTGATGTATTCGAGCGCCGGAACCGACGATCGCTGGCATCTGTTTGAATTAGACCTGACAACAGGCAAAAGCCGACAGATTACGCCCGACGCCTACAAGGATTTCGACAGCTTCGACGGATGCTATACCGTTGACGGAAAATACATTTTCTGTTCCACCGCAACTTTCCTCGGACTGCCCTGCACCAACGGCTGGGACAAAATGTGCGGACTGTTTTCCTACGACCCCGCAACCGGCGAAACCCGTCAGCTGACCTTCGACCAGGACAGCAACTGGAATCCCGTGATGATGAGCAACGGACAGATACTCTATCAGCGCTGGGAATATTCCGACATCCCCCACACATACGGACGCATTCTGTTTACGATGAACCCCGACGGCAGCAATCAAATTGCAATCTATGGTTCGGGACTTTATTTCCCCGCTTCGTTTTTCGGCGCGCGCCCGATTCCGGGTTCGAAAAACGGCGCAATAGTCGGAATTGCAACCGGACACCACGGCACTTCGCGCAGCGGACGGCTGCTGATTGTCGATCCCTCAAAAAACCGGCACGACCCCGACCTTGTCGCCGCCGAAATACCGCGTCGGGGCAAGAAAGTTGTTCCGATACTGCGCGACAGACTGGTGGACGGCGTGTGGCCGCAGTTTCTGCAGCCTTTTCCTCTCAGCGAAAAATATTTTCTGGTCAGCATGAAAGCGTCGCCCGAATCGCTCTGGGGCATATATCTCGCGGATGTCTATAACAACATAACGCCTGTTGTTCAACATGAAGGCGCCGGCTATTTCGAGCCTGCGCCGGCGGGAGCGTCGCCCGCGCCGGCTTTCGTAGCCGACAGAACCCGTCAGGGCGAGAAAACTGCAACTGTTTTCATTCAGGACATTTATTCCGGAGGAGGTCTGCAAAACATCCCTCGAGGATCGGTGAAAAAACTGCGCGTTTGCGACTACTCGTTCAGCCCCTGGAATCAGGGCGGAACACCGGGCTTGCACGGTCTCGACGGTCCATGCGACGTTAAACGCATTCTCGGCGAAGTGGAAGTAGAAGCCGACGGTTCCGTGATGTTCGCCATTCCATGCAATACCCCCATATTCGTCCAGCCTCTCGACGGCGACGGAAAAGCGCTGCAAATCATGCGCAGCTGGTTCTCCGCCCGCCCCGGAGAACATGTTTCATGTCTGGGCTGCCACGAAGAACGCAACCTCGCTCCGGCGTCGAAGCCTACTCTCGCCTCGCGGAAACCGCCTCAGAGCATCAAAGAGTTCTACGGCGCGAAACGGGGCGTAGGCTTTCGCTACGAAATCCAGCCCGTGCTCGACCGCGCCTGCGTTGCATGTCACGACGGAACAAAACCCGACCGCCCTTATTTCAAAGGCGATAGGAAAATCACCGACTGGAGTTCCGGCATCCGCTATTCCGTTCCAAAGGAACAGGGCGGATTCTTCACCGAATCCTACGTTCAACTCGAACGGTATGTGCGTCACCCCGGTTTGGAGAGCGATATACGAATGCTCGCCCCAATGGACGTGCATGCAGACCAGACAGAACTGTTTCAAATACTGAATCACGGACATCACGGAGTTAAACTCGCCGACGAGGAAACGCGAAAGCTCGCTCTATGGATCGATATGAACGCTCCTTTCCACGGACGACGTTCGGACATTCCGGGATACGAGCGCACCGAAAAGAGCCGCAAACTGAAAGCACAG
>JAITHX010000062.1 GCA_031279735.1 Prevotellaceae bacterium | reverse complement strand
CTTACCCCGTGACACAACTATACTCTGCTTTTATTTAATTTGCTGCTTTATAGCTTTTTTGACCTCTTGCTGTCTCCCTTTGTCTACATAACCCTTTTAAGGTTCGAGAATTCTTAATTCTTAATTCTAATAGACGTGTACGCTTCTTCCCTTCGCCGCCGGCAGATAATTCACCCCGTACCAGCATATTTGCAGCAGCAGGAACGAGACAGCGAGTATTCCGAGAGCCGCTATCCGACGCGAGGGGCGATGTTTTCTGAAATGTATATAAATCAGATACGCCGTCCATGTTGCCGCCGCCCATGTTTCTTTCGGATCCCACGACCAGTAGTGTCCCCAAGCCTCTTTTGCCCAGAGTGCGCCGAAGAGCATGCCGACGGTCATGAACGACATGCCGACATAAGCGAGATTGTCGCACATCGACATCATGCCGGCGTCCGGCTCGCGTCTGTTGCGGCGGACGAGAAGATAGACCGCCGTTGCCGTTGCCGCGCCGAGAATGGCGTAGGCAAGCATATAGACTATCACATGAGGAGCGAACCAGGGACTTTGCAGCGCGGGCATCAGAGTCCTGTCGTGAATTTCGGGCTTTAGCACATTGATGCAGACGAACACCAGCGACAGCGCGGCGGTGAACGAAAGTATCCACTTGTAGCGCCACGTGACGTAGGATGCAAGTCCCGCCGCAGGAAGAAAAAACGAGTACCACAGTCGCGTTTCGCCCATCGTGCGCAGGGGAGGACGTTCGAGCGCGATCCACAGTCCGGCTATAAAGACTGCAAACACACACAGTCCGGCGGCGGTGAACCCCGTTGCGCGGCGAACTCCCTTCGTTCCGAAGGCGAAGCCAGCTCCGAGGCACCAGCACAGGCCTGCCGCCGAAGCGAAATAAGGAAACATTGTCCAATTCATTACCCAATTCATTGTTTATCGCGGGTTATCGTATTTTTTTTGGGCGCCGAGACGAAAAGGCACACCGCTCCGCCTATCATCATCCATATTCCGGCATACACCGCCGGCAGCCACGGGTCGCGCACAAGCTCGAACATGCTCGTGCGGCTCCATTTGCCTCTTTCCTCGTCGTAGCCCGACTGATATATTTTCCAGCCGCCGTATCGCATAGGCTTGTTGACTTCTATTGTGGCGTTTTTTGCGGCTTCGTCCTTCGAGTAGGCGGTCACTGCCGACGCGAACCGGCGCGGTTCTCTGCGGGGCATTATCAGACTTTCGTCGGCGCTCAGACGCAGAGAGTGATAGGGAAACATATAGTTTCCGCAACTGACCCAGCCTTCGCGCGATACGCCGGTTTGCGGGTTTCGCGCCCGGACGTAGAGAGCCGAAGTCGCTCCTTCGGAGTGAAATTCGGTGAAGAACACCGTGTCTTTCGTCGTCATCGAAGCGGCGGACGGGAGAAACTTCACTACTTCTATTTCCCACCCGCGCAGCGATGCGGCGAGCGGACAGGTTTCGACCCTGATGTCTTCCGGTCGTCCCTTCGGCAGGACTTCGCCTGTGGTGTTGTCGAGCATCATCAGTCGCGGAGGATATTCGTCGATAACGAACGAGTTCAGTTCGAGAGCCATAGCGAGTTCCTCGATTTCGTTCTTTTCGTTTGCGGCGCGCCATTCGGGAGTGTTCAGGGCGACGGTCATCCGCAGCCGCTGCAAGTCGCCGGCTCCGAGCGCGGCGCAGACGAGCGCGACGAACAGCCCTACGTGATTCAGCACGAAACCCGTGTCCTTTTTCAAGTCGAAGTTTTGCAGGCGACGCAGAACCACCGCGCCGAGAACCGCAAGCAGATAGACGAACGTCAGAGCGAAAGGCCACGACGAGACAACGCGGTCGAAACCCGATGAGGTTTCGGCGTTGTCTCGTCCTGTCGTCTGAGGAACAAGTCCCGCCACAAGCATTAGAAACAGAAAGGCTGCCAGCGCGGTGATGCTTGCCCTGTAGGAAGAGAACCATCGCAGCGCCGCATGTTTTCGCGAAAGGACGTGCAGCGCGGCCGGCAGAAGAACTATTGCAGCAAGCGCAATCACATTGACCGGATAGCTCAAAGCCGAAGAATCGAACTCGCCGGCTATGCTTTGCAGCAGTCCTCCGGTGACTATCAGTCCCGCACAGATCGTCAGTCCCTCAAGATAGCCCCACGGATGCTTCCACATGTCGGGTATGTATTACAGATAGCAAGCGCGTTCATCCTATTATCCGTCCGTTTTCGCGCGCCTTTTTGAGCCATTCCGGAGCTACTGTCTTAAGGAACTTTTCTTTGGCGGCTTTTTCGGCGGGAATATCCAGACCGATGTATTTCTGAGCTTTAGCCTTGGTCGAAATGTCGGGCATCGGCACGTTGTCGATGTGTCCCATAGCCGCAAGCACTTTGGAAATGGCGAGACGCGCCTGCATCGTCTTGTCCAGACTGTTGCCCAGAATGCGCTGCGTTTCCTGCGGAGCATGGAACGAGCCTCCGTGCGAAGCCACAGCGAAGTCCCATCGCCATTGCGCCTGCCGCAACAGTTTCAGCACGTTTTTCATTTGCGCTTCCGTAGCGCCCTTGTCCCATGCAAACTTGGCTTCGATATGCGCCGTAGCCAATTCGGTTTCCACGCGATTGCGCATTTCGTTGGCTTTCTGCTGACGTTCATAGACATTATTGCGCAGCGTCGCCTCGCTTTCGCGGTGGCAGACCTGACATGTGCGGTCTATGGCGTTCAGCGGGCTTTGGATGTGATGATCGCTGAACTTCACCCCGCCTTCGCTGATGTAGGGCAGATGGCAGTCGGCGCACGAGACGCCCCGCTGCCCGTGAATCCCGGTGAGAGCCACTTCGTAGCCCGGGTGCTGCGCTTTGATTATGGGTGCCTTGCTCAGCTTGTGGGTATAGTCGGCAAAGCCGATGGAATCGTAATACCTTTCCATGTCTTCCACTGTGGTGCCTTTGTCCCACGGGAAAGTCACCTGTCTGCTTTCGCCCTTGAAATAGTACTCCACGTGACACTGCGCGCACACCAGCGAACGCATTTCCTGATGCGTGGCGCGGGCGATGTCGAGACCGCGCCGCTCGAAGGCTTCAATCAGAGCCGGACGACTGATTTGCAGATTCATGTTCGTCGGTTCGTGACAGTCGGCGCAGCCTATCGGGTTCACAACTTCGGCTCCCAGCGCCGCCCACTTCGTCCGATAGAAGGTTTCGACGCCAAGCTCCTGCATCATTCGCGGCACGTCGGGACTTTTGCATGTCCAGCAGTTGGCGAACTGAGGTCCGTCGTCCGGCGAAGTCGGCGCGCCGGTTCGGAGCGTGGCGCGAATGTCGTCCACAGCGTAGAAATGTCCGCGCGGCGACAGGTAATCCTTCGCGAAGGCGTAGCCCGCCCACAGAATCACCATGTTCGGGCGAGCTTCCAGCACATCGACCGCCCTGTTGCCGTTGAAGAGCGACTGAAAGCTCGTGTCGGAGGTTTGCCTCCAAGTTTCGTATTCGCGGGGATAGTTGTCCTTAAACGCCTCGTTCCGCGATTCGATGCCGGTTATCTCCGTTTTCCTGTTGTTGAAAATACTTGCCGTTTCCGCCCGTCGTTCGGTAATGGACGCCGCGAGGACGCCGAAGACGAAAACCACGCCCATAGTCAGCAGAAAAAGCAACCAGCCTTGCCATGATTTTAATCGTTTTTCCATTGTTGATCTGTTATTAAAATTGTTTTTCCTGTTTTTCCTGTTTTTCTTTTGCGGATTTCAGCCATTCGGGCACTATCGACGAGGGATACGGCACGAGAGCCGAAGGGGTTGACGACAAACTGTTAGTGCCTCCGTGCGGAACGTCGCGGTGACAGTCCCAGCAGGCTTTGCCGCCGCCGGCGGCAGCGGTTTCATAGTCGATTTTACCCATGTTGACAAATTCCGAATTAAGCTGAGTGTGACAGCGGATACAGTTGTCCATGATCACCCCGGCGCTTTCGTCTATTGCGCGAATCGCCTGCGGTTCGCTGCGCATGGTGAACGCTGCGGCGTGGCGTATTCCGTCTGTTCCCTTGAATACCCATTTTTTCAGGGCGTTATCCTGCGGAACGTGGCAATCGTTGCATGTTGCGTGTTCGCGGTGCGAGCTATGGTTCCACGTGGCGTAGTACGGAGCCATAACATGACAGTTCATGCAGACCGCCGGCTCGTCGGACAGATAGCTCCAAGCGCGCGAAGCATAAGCAGCGTAAATCCCAAGCCCGCAAATCGTTCCGCAGACCACTATCGCCGCCGCCTTCAGGCGCAGCGTGGGGAAAAGTCTGTTAATAAAAGTATATGTCTTCATTATGTTTCCATTATATTTCGTACATTCCGGATGCAAATATAGAGCATGTCGGCTCGCGCAAACGTGATATTTATTACAAGGACGAAAAAAATTCTTAATTCTTAATTTCCGCAGGGTAAGCGATTCTTGCGTGATACATATTTTTCAGTTTGGATTTTATCACGCGCTTGGCGATGCCTATTTCGCGCAGAGTGATGTTGGAATCGTTGTAGAGACCTTCGGAGTACTGCCGTTCTATCAGTCTGTCCACTAATTCGCTCAACGAATGTTCGTCGGGATGCGGAAGGCTGCGCGAGGCGGCTTCGCAGGTGTCGGCCATCATTACGGCAACAGTTTCTTTGGTTGCGGGATTCGGTCCGGGATAGGTGAATTTCGATATGGCATCGGAATCGTCGGGGAACTCGCTGATGTGTTTGGCGTAGAAGTAATGAACTTTGGATTTGCCGTGATGCGTTCTGATGAAATCGACGATGGCGGCGGGAAGGTGGCATCTGCGGGCGAGTTCGACGCCGTAGGTCACATGTTCGATGATTATTCCGGCGCTTTCCTCGGCGCTGATCTTTTCGTGGGGGCTGATTTTCGACGGCTGATTTTCGATGAAGAATCCGGGGTTTTTCATTTTGCCTATGTCGTGATAGAGGGCGCCGGTGCGCACGAGCAGCGGGTCGCCTCCTCCTATTTCGCGAATCACGGCTTCGGCTATGTTTGCCACCTGAAGAGCGTGCTGTGCCGTGCCGGGAGCGGTTTCGGTCAAATCGCGCAACAGTTTGCGGTTGGTGTCGGAGAGTTCGACCAGACGCGAAATGGACACGAAGCCGAAAAGCCTTTCAAACAAAAAGGTGAACTGATAGAGGATTATCACCAGCAGACTGTTGACAAGAAGCATCAGCACGATGAAGGGGCTGAATCCTTCGGGATTGCCGTCGTTGAAGAGTTGCAGTGCGGTGTAGCCGGCGAGGTAAACGACGAATATCAGGAATCCGGTGAGGAACAGGTGTCCTCTTTCGTAGCTTTTCTTGAATCCTATGACGGCAGTCACTCCGGCAAGCGAATTGACGATGATGAACTCGTATCCGTTCGAGACGAATCCTCCGATGATGAATATCATGAAGAAATGCACATAGATAGCCGGACGCGAATAGAAAAACGAGGAGATGTAGATAGGGACTATCGTGAGCGGGACGGCATAGACCAGCTCTTCGCGTATTCCGATTATTTGCAGGGCGAGTATCACAAACAGCGTCAGCAGCGAAAGAGTAAACGTCAAACATTTGGTCTCGGTCAGCATCGTGCGCCTGAACACTTTGAGAAAGGCGAAAATGCACGACATGCACATGACCACAAACAGGAAGCATCCGGCAAGACGGATTGGAAAAGAGCCTTCGACAGTGTTTTTTCCGTATTCTCTTTTCAGCGAGGCGAGGAGCAGAAATGTGTCGTGGTCAATCCGTTCTCCGCGCGCGACGATTTTCGTGCCTCTGCTCACCATTCCTTCGGTGGGCAGAATGGCGTCGAGGTTTTGCCGCTGGATTTTAGCTGTGAGCCGTTCGTCGAACACGAGGTTGGGCGCCGAGAAGCGATTCAGTTTGTCGGCAAAGACTTGCGGTATGTTGTCGCGGTTGCCGAGGAGGAAGTTCCGGAAATATTCGTGAGCCGAAGAGGGAGTAAAGAGTTCGGCGACGGGAATTTCCTCGTAAACGTTTCCCCGAATCACGGCTATAGTCTTGTCCTTCATTTCCGAGTGCAGCGTTTCGTCGAGGATGCCCCTTCCGACCACCGCTTTCAGGCATCGCAGCAGGGCGGCGGGGGGCTTGAGCAGGGAATCGCCGTCGGCAAACGAGTTCAACAGTCTTATTGCTGGCATAGAATCGAGTGCAAAGTATTGCAGCGAGCGTTCGGCGGTTTGTTTCCTCTCGTCCGACAGGGCGGCTGCCGACTTATAGACCGGGAAATCGAACGGAGCGAACAGATCGTCGTGCATCCACGGAAGCCCCTGCACGAAACGGTGGTTGAAATTATTGCTTCGCGGAACGAAGCAGGTGATGGCGATAGAAGCCGCCACAAAGATAATTAAAGCATTGCGGTAGTCGGAAATTTTTGATTTGCGATTCATTCCCTTTTGATTTCAATGTCGTGTGCATATTCGAGCAGGAAACAGCCCTCGTTGACGAATCCGTCGCCCGGAGCGTTTTGTCTGAACTTATAGCGCGATTGCAGCAGAGTGGAGTGAAAATCAGTGAAGCAGCCTTGGAAATCCGAGCCGTAGCGTCGCAGTGTCGCCATGAAGTAGTAGGTAACGTCGTAGCCCATGAAGGCGTATTTGTCGGGTTCGTTGTTGTATGCGGCTCTGAATAGTCTGACGAACTGTTTTGCGTTGTCCTTTTTGTAGTCCACGAAAAAGGGCTGCGCCACATGCAGATTGATGTCGAAGAAAACGGGACGGTTGATTAGCTTGAAGTCGTTCCATTTGTCGCTTCCGTAAACGCTGATGCGATTTTTCAGGGTGTTCAGCCTGATGACGAGATCGGAAACAAAAGGCTCGGCGTCGGAACATACAAAGATGAGGTTATGCTTGGATTCGTGGAGAACGTCTTTGAAATGAAGCCGGTTCAGCGACAGTCCCTTGACATGCGTATGTTCCGCGAAGGAGCCGAAGCGTCGTTTCAGAGCCGCGCGAAAAGTCGCGAGGGCGAGCGAATCGGGCTTTTCGGGTTTTATCAGCACGGGGAACACGTCGTCGTCATACTGTTTGTCGGCGAGTTTATGCCTGATTGCCATTTCCGAAGGATAAAGACGTATGACGCAGGGATTGCCGGAGACGAGCGAGCGCGACCCGCCTTCGCCCTGAATAACGAGTTTTATGCGTTTGTCGCGGGCAAAGGCGGCGAGTTTCGACAGTTCGCTGCCCGTTCCGAAGGGCGACAGGATAATGTCGGATTCGGCGAGTTCGTGCGAGCGCAGCACTCTGTCGATGCCTCCGGCCTGACTGAGATCAAAGGTATTGAACCTGACCGACAGTCCGGTTTCCTTCATATCGCCGAGCGCTATCATGGCGCCCTGAAGGAAGGCGACAGCATTTCGGTCGATGGTTTTGTCGGCTTTTTTCGTCGGCACGACAATAGAGACGGTAAACACTGTTCCGGGTCTGTAGTTGTATGTTTTGCAGTTGTCGTTATACAGCTCCGTTCTGGGCGCATCTTCGCTGCTCCGTTCGTCGTTGTTTTTGAATCTCGACCAGTTGAACGACAGGGCGGGATTGGATCTGTCGTCGATTTTGGAATTGTCGTATTCCTCGCTTTCGGAATCCTTTTTGTCCTTTTTTGCTCTGTCGATTTTGTACTGGGCGAACTGTTTGGGAACGGGAATCCGAATTTCGGAGCCGGTGACCGGTTTGTTTTCTATTTTGGGATTAATGTTTTTAATGTCGTCCGGGTCAGTCTGAAAGTCCTTGGCGATACTTTTGAGTTTGTCGCCTTTCTGGACTCGGTAGAGGACAAAGTTCCACCTTTCGCGCGGATATTTGTCGATGAATCCGCTGAAATCGGGGATATTGATAGTCTGTCCTTCGGATATCTTTTCCGGGTCGGCGAGAGTGGAGTTGACCTCCATTATTTCCTTGACTGTAACTCTATAAACACTTGCGATTTGCCCCAGCGTTTCGTTTTTGGCTATCGTGTGTATATAGTAGTATTGAGTGCCTTTTCTGTACTTTACGGAAGAAACAGTTTGAGCCGATCCGTCCTTGCCCGCAAACAGAAAAATAACAACGAATATATTGACATAAAACCTCATAAACCTCATAAACCAAATTTTCATTTCCTGATATAATTCCTAAAAAAATAATTGCAAAGGTAGAAATTTATAATCATACCATTGCTATACATTCCTAAAAATCCCTGAGTAACGGCAATTTCTGGTGAAGGAGTTCCCATTGACCTTTTTTGTGATATTTCTCCATCAGTCCCACATGCTGTAGCTTTTTCAGATTGAAGAGGACGGAAATGTCTTTGTTATTGTCTTCAACGGTGAGATGAAATTCGAGGTATTTCAATTCCGTTAATTTTCCGAGCGGTTCCATGCTATTGACGGGATGTCCCTTGCTGCTTGTTTTACCGTGGTGTATCGACAGTTCCTGCAATGAAGCCAGATTCGACAGCGGGGTCAGATCATACAGTTTGTTGATTCCGTAAAGCAGAAGAGTTTTTAAGTTGCTCAGTCGTTTTACACATTCGATGTCCCTAAGTTTAGTCATATTTGCAAGCACTAAGACATCAAGCGTTTTCAGGGGCGACAAATCCGGCATGTCTTCCTGACGGGAACTGCTTATTTGAAGATATTTCAAATTAGGCAGAGTGGACAGAATCGCAAGCCGGTCGTTGTCGATATAATCCATATATACGCCTTCTATTTCCGTGTTTTCCGCCATGGAATCGTAGTTCGCGTATTTAAGAGTAAATTTTTTAGACGATGTATAAAGAACTATAATATGTGTTTTCGCCGCGAAATTCGACAAATCGTGAACGCCTTTAACCGCTTCGCTTATTATACTCAAATGAGAAAAAGAAGATACCGGAGCTTTTTTGTCCAATAAATAATTATTCCAATTCATATTTTTTTACATTTAAAACCGAAATACAAAATTATGTTTTTTTTTCGTGAAGGCAACTCGACAGTAGCGCCGCAGAAAGGCGCCGCTTGGGTTTTGCTCTATATCCCTCTTGGATTCAACGATTACAGGCACGTAAAAAACCCTTCGCACATCCCTTTTCGCGTCCCTAAAAATGTATGGACAGGGGTTATTCAACCCTGTTTTTTCAATAAATTCACAAATGAAAATACTAATTACGACAAGCGGCGCGTTATTTGCTCTTAACATTGCAACTATCACTAAGCAAGGTGTTTTAACGTTAGCATAATAACCTTGTCGCGTCGATGCATAGCGATTAAAACGGGTATTATTGTAATTTGAATTGTGTTGCAGACCTGTATTTTTTGTTTTATAAAAAAAACATTTACCTTTGCGTCGAAAATTTCAATATAAATAATAAATAATTTATAGGAGGAAAAATAAAATGTTAGATAGACATTATGACAATTTTAACATCGCGGAATTTACTTACTACGACGGTGTGGACGTATTCGACGAATTGAAAATAGGAACCGAACTGCAATTTGTGCCGGAACCCGAAAATAAACTCGACGAATCCGCCGTAGCCTTGTATTACAAGGAGTACAAACTCGGTTATGTCCCGAAAGACAAAAACTGCGAATTCGGTAAATTTCTAAACTGCGGTCACACCGATTTGTTTGAAATTAAAATCAACAGACTTTCGTCTTCCGAACATCCCGAACAGCAAGTAAGCGTAGTCGTGAAGATTAAAGACAAACTTAAAGCTGAAAAAGCTAAGGCAACGTCGGAAAATGCCGCTGTGGACGTTACGGAAAATGCAGCAGCTAATGCAGCAGCTAATGCAGCGGCTAATACGGCAACAAATGCAGCTGCTAATACGGCAACAAAAGCAGCTGCCCCCGCAACAACCGAGGTCAGAGTTAAAAAACCTCGCGGAAGAGCGGCAGTAATGGCTAAGGCAAGGGCAGCAGCCGCAGCCGCAGCCGCAACAGCCGCAACAACAGCATCTCCTCAAGCGCCGGCAGAAGTTCCGGTAAAAAAAACCAGAGGAAGAAAGCTCGGTTCAAAGAATGTCAAAAACCGGTTGCCTGCTAAACCCGCTCCGATTCAAACGCCTCCAGTTCAAACGCCTCCAGCCGAATTGAACACTACGGCGCAAAACTGACACGTCCACAGTTGCCGAATGAATCAATATCATCTTTTATAAACACTGTTCGTAAAAAAGGAGAGCGGGCGATATTAAAAATAGCCCGCTCGTTTTTTTTGCGTGCTGATTTGAATTGCCCCCATTTTATTTTTACATCCCTTAATTCCGGATTATTCTTTATCTTTGTCCCCAATTTTAAAAATGAATCGTTATGATGTAACCGCGCAATAATGCGCGCAACGTAAGAAAAATATTAATTGGGCTAACGCTCTTATTCTCCAAGTCGAAATCTGGAAAATTTCAAGTCAGTGAGAATAGGTGGGCGAGAGTCCACGTCTTCGGGCGTGGACTGTTCGTGCTTATTTACTGACAAGGTATTCCAGAACCACGACTTGAAATAGGCAATAAACGAACAGTTTCACGCTTTTTTATTTCTTATTTAAGTTTAAGAGTTGCGACGTCCGCAAATCTTAAACACAAATGCAGACATTCAACAATATACTCGAAAAATACCGGAGAATCTCCTCTTCCGAAGCCAACAAGGGCGCGCGCTTTGAACGCTTGATGCAGGCGTATCTGCTTACCGATCCGAAATATGCCGCTCTTTTCAAAAAAGTGTGGCTGTGGAACGAGTTTTTCGCCAAAGACTGCTTGGGCGGACACGACACGGGAATTGATTTGGTTGCTCTGACCTGTCACGGCGATTTCTGGGCAATTCAATGCAAATGTTATCAGGAAGAGACCTATATCGACAAACCCGCTGTCGATACTTTTCTTTCCACTTCGAGCCGTTGCTTTCCAGACGAGAAGCGGCAAACCGCGCAGTTCTCGCACCGGCTTTGGATTTCCACCGCCGCCAGATGGACTGCCGCCGCCGAAGAGGCGATTAAAAACCAGAATCCGACTGTCGGTCGCATCAGTCCCTGCGATTTGCAAAATGCCCCCGTGGATTGGGAACGGCTGGAAAAAGGCGTGCACGGC
>JAITHX010000048.1 GCA_031279735.1 Prevotellaceae bacterium | reverse complement strand
TGACTGCCGCAGCTCATCGCGCACGTCTCGGCGGGCCTCGGCGGGGAGATCTCTCTTCCTTTTATTTCACCGCCACCTCGACTTCATCCCGAACGACAAATTTGGATGCCTGTAACTTTCATACAAGTAGACCTTTTTTTACATTTATATACACGCACGCTTCGTGGCGCACCAGATGACGCAGATTTCAATTACGAATTACGAATTACGAATTACGTCCCGACTGCGGACCTACAGCCGAAGCCGGTCGTAATTCGTAATTCGTAATTCGTAATTGAAATCTGCGTCATCTGTGTGCTAAGTTATTTCTCTCTAACCGCGATCGTTCTCTCTCGTTCTCTGTCGCACGGCTTCGAAGGTTATCACCGCCGCCGAAACCGAAACGTTGAGCGAATCGACCGCTCCCCGCATCGGTATCCTGATCCGTCGATCGGCGTTCCTCAGCCAGAACTCGCCGAGACCCGTCGCTTCGGCGCCAACTATCAATGCCGAAGCGCCGGTAAAATCCTCGCTGCAATAATTGTTCGAGGCTTCCAGTTCTGCCGCGAACGAGCGAATCCCGTTGACCCGCAGCCATGCGAACGCTTCCTCCGGCGAACACGACGCAATCTGCACCCCGAACACGCAACCGAGACTCGAACGAATCACATTAGGATTGAACCAATCGCATTTCGGATCGCATGTCACCACCGCATCCGCGCCCGCCGCATCCGCCGTGCGAAGTATCGCGCCAAGATTGCCCGGTTTTTCAACCCTTTCCACGATTATCACCAGCGGAACATCCGTCAGCCTTATGTCCGACAGGCGCCTCTCCCGCATCTTCACGAGAGCCAAAAGTCCGTCGGAATCCTCGCGGCAGGCGATCTTCTCGAAAACCCTTGCGTCCACCTCGAAAACCTTGTCGGCGGGAAAATCGCATCCGGCGCCCAACTCCGGACACACGAACAGCGAATCAATCGAATATCCGCCCCTCGTCGCCATGCTTATTTCCCGACGCCCCTCGACGGGAAACATCCCCCGTTCGGCGCGCATCCCCGATTTTGCCCGAAGACGAATGGCCTCCTTAATCCTTGAGTTCTGTAACGATATGATTCTTTCCATCCTAACCGCTAACCGCCAATCAAAACCCACAGCACCGGAACCAGCAGTCCCCCCAGCAGATACCATTTGCCTCTTCCTGCAAGTCCCGCCTTTCCCCTGACGATGAACATTCCCGACACGGCGAGAAAAAGAACGGAACCCGCGAAGAAATCGGCGACGGGACTCCATCCCTTTACCTTATTATAGTGTAAACGGTTTATCCAATAAACAAATTCCCGTCGAGTATGCCGTTCGTAGTCCGCCCGTCCGTCGGCGCTGTTGTACACCGCGACGCCTCCGTCGAGCATCAGGCGGAAATGATCCTCGTCGATTCTGAATACCCGTTTCAGCGGCGGGAGTTCCGCGTCGGCGTTCCATGCGTCAGCCAATTGTTTTTCGTCGAGACCGGCCGACAGTTGCAGCGAGCGCTCCTCAGTGCGGTAGGCGGGATCCTTGCCGTCGAGATGATTGAGGTATATTCCCGAAATGCCGTAAACCAGCGAAACCCCGACTACCGCAAAACCGAGATCGCGGTGAACTATGCGCAACAGACGTGTGAACTTCATCGTCGGCTCAGTCCGGTGCAACGTAAGTCAGTCCGTCCATATAGTAAACGGAATAGTAATCCTTGCCGCGCTCCTTCATCCATTTGCGCATGTCGCTGATGTTGGCGAGTTCCGCAGCGCAGGTTTCGGCGTTGCCGTCCTCTTTTTTCTGCTCGACGTTCTGTTCCATCTTGTCGAGATACTCCTTAGTCAGGCGACGTTCCTTCAGCACTCCCGTGACTTCGATTTTCGAGCCGACGAGTTCGCGGTTGAATCCGCCTATATCGCCTTTGGCTTCGACGCGCATCGAGGCTTTTTGCGATTCGCCGACTATGAAGCAGCGTTTGCCGGAGTGTTTGCAGGTGTGCGTCACGTAGCCTGTCACCCTTATCGTTTTGTCGATTTCCTTCTCCGCGACTTGCAGCAGACTGTCCAGCGCGAACGCGGCGAGGGTGTCGGAACTTGCGGCAACCGACTGTTTCGCCTGCGTCGCCTTCTTTCCTCCCTGATTGCAGCACACAAGCGCAAGGGAGATTGCGGTAAACAAAATAAAATGTTTCATTTCTCGAATGTTTTTATGATTGATAATTCTTTTCATCGTTTTTTGTATGGCACGACAAGCAGGGCAATCGCTCCCGCTATGCCGAAGAGCAGGGTATAGAGCGAATCGAAAATCCGTTTCCTTCTCGTTCGGCGCGGCACGAACAGCATCAGCAGCGCCGCCGCAAGGTTTGCCATTAATGCCGAAGCGCGAGTGAAATGCAGGCGCGGGGCAAGATATTCGCTGTGTTTGTCCCTGAACGACAGATAGACCGGAAACAGTCGGGCGGCTGTCGCGTCCCAGCGATTCGCGGGTGCCGGAACTGAGGCTTCGCGCACTCGCGACAAACTTTCGGCATTGAGAGCATAGAACCGTTTGCCGGCGGCGTTCTGCACCGCAACTGTCCAGTAGAGAAAGTTGCCGAGTACGGTCAGCTCGTCCGTGTCCGGATCGAAATTCCCGATGTCCAGCCGCAGGGGTTTGTACTTGCCGCCGTTTTCCTCCACTATGTAAACCTTGCCGCTTCGGTCGAAGAGAAAGCCGTAGAACCTCTTGTCGGCTGGTTCGACCGGCGAGAAGTGCACCGGTTCAATCGAGGCGTCCAAATTCGTGTTGCGAGCGAAGGGACGCCCGTTCACCATCTTCACATGAAACAGGGCGCCGTGCGCGTCGAGCGAGAAATAGCCTTCGTCGTAGGGTTTGCGGATGTTCAGGTTGCCGTAAGTCCATTGCGACGGAAAGGCAAAACCCGCCTTGGCGAGAGACGCGGCGAAGCGTTCGCTTTTTTCGGCATTGACAGTGTTCGTTCTGGCATCGATAAACTCTATCCCGTCCTTCATTCGGAACACGTCGCCCGGCGATTCGAGCTTGGCGTCCTTTGGCTGCGATTCGTACATGATGTAGAGTTCGGTTCGGGGAGCGTTTTTCTCGGAGGGCGAGTAGCGAAAATTCACCTGTTTGGTTCTCAACAGACGGGGATCGATGGCGACGCCGTCTATGCTGTCGGGCATTTCGCCGTTGACGGTCAGTTGACGATAGTTGAGCAGGGGAAGCGAAAGGTCGTATTCCCGTTTCGAGAAGGCGCGCCCCTCGTCGTCGCGGAACGAAACATTGTCGCGTTCGTCGGCGGAGCGAAACATCAGTTTCTTTTCCACAGAACTGAAATACACGAAGGGATAGCGTGTGCGGGAGGTCGAAAGCATGCGCGCCGGTTCGGGCAAGCCCCACAGCGCTACAAGGGTCACAAACAGCAGCACGAGCAGATACAGCGTCTTTTTATTTTTCATTGCACACCGTCCTTGAATCGAGCCGTTGACTGGAAAACAAAGAAAAACGCCGCCGCCATAAAGCCGCCCAACCATGGAACCAGCGGGCAGAAGGCGCCCGACTTCGCCCGCATGAAAAACAGCGACAGCGCGAGAGCGCCCGGTATGAAATTCAGCACGCGACGCGACCAGCGCGGTTCGAGACAGATCCACGACGCGAGGAAATAAGCCGACGGACCCGCCATGAATCCGGGCAGAAGCCGACGAAAGGACGCGCCCGCTATTTCGGCGGGGAAATTCGCGCTCAACCCCCACAGCAATACCGCGCCGAAAAACGCCGTGACAAGCGTCACAACCGCTGTGCCATACGCCGACATCGCAAGCAGAATCGCATCCTCTTTCAGCGGGAGATGCAGAGTCAGTTTCAGTCTTTTGGACTGAAGTTCGGGTACATACTGCGCCAGCGCCGCGAGAACCCCCGCAATCGCCGGCAGATACTCGAATAAAGGAAACATCGCCGGATCCTTCTGAATCACGAGTTCCCAGCAAGCCGCCGCGCCCGAAAGCCTCAAGTCTTCGGCTATCTTCATGAACGAATGAATTGCGGCGGCAGCGAAGGCGAGAACTATAAAGCCCGTCGCCGTTCGCGTCTTGATCCATTCCTTGTAAATTATAGATCGATACATTGTGTTAATATTTTCCGGTGAGTCCTATGAAAGCGTCCTCGAGCGAAAGCGTTTCGCGGTTCAGCGCGAGTATTTCGGCGCCGTTTGCCGCGAGCGCCTCCCTCACTTCCTCCGGCGAGGCGAAAGAGTAAGTTTCCCAGCGGGATCCAACCCTTGCGGTGTTCCACAGAACGGGATTCGCGGGGAAGTCCTCGGCATTGGAGGCGAAGGTGAAGCGTCCGAAACGGTCGAGTATGCGCGACGTCGGTTCGTGGAGGAGTATTCTGCCGTAGTCGAGAATCATGCAGTCGTCTATCAGACGTTCCATGTCCTGAATGATGTGCGAGGTGAGAAAAACCGTCTTGCCCCCTTCCGCAGCATACTCGCGCAGATATTCGACGAACAGACGGCGATAGCCCGGATCGAGTCCCATCGAAAAGTCGTCGAGAATCAGCAGGTCGGGATCCTGAGCGAAAAGCAGTCCGAGAGCAACTTGCGAACGCTGCCCGCAGGACATGGTCGAAATCTTCTGCGAGGGCGCAATCTTCAGCCTGTCGATAAGACCGAAATAAGCCCCCGCGTTCCATCGCGGAAAGAAGCGGCTGTAGTAGCGTTCGATCTGGCGGACATTGAAATAGGCGTGCTGGACGTGACCTTCGAGAAGCAGTCCCACCCGTCCTTTGGTTGCGGGCGAAAGCCTGTCCATCTCTTCGCCGAAGAGACGGCAAACGCCCGAACGAGGTTTCAGATAGCCGTTCAGGATGTTGATGACGGTGGTTTTTCCCGTTCCGTTCTTGCCCAGCAGACCGAGAATCTTCCCTGGCTGCACCTCGAAGCTCAGATTTTCGTAAATCAGTCGATTACCGTAGTAATGAGTGATGTTCCGACATTCTATCACGGGCATGTCCGGATTCATTTCTGCCTGAATTTACGGAGTTCCTCGTTGGCTTCCGTCACCTTTCGCGCCAGACCTGTCTTGAACGCTCTGAACCTGCGCATCGTCTCCTCGTCGCTCAGGGCGAGAATCTGAACGGCGAGAATCGCCGCGTTGCGCGCCCCGTCGAGAGCGACGGTAGCCACGGGAATGCCGGAAGGCATCTGGAGTATCGATAGGATGGAATCCCATCCGTCTATTGAGTTCGACGATTTGATAGGCACGCCTATGACCGGCAGCGGAGTGACGGCGGCGATTATTCCGGGCAGATGCGCCGCCCCGCCCGCTCCTGCAATAACCACTTTGACAGCCCGCGCCTCAAGCCCTTCCGCATACTCGACGACTTGACGCGGCGAGCGATGAGCCGACAGAGCGTTAATCTCGAACGCGATGTTCATTTCGTCCAGAAAAATAGCGGCGTTTTCCATTACTTTCAAGTCTGAAACGCTGCCCATAACTATACTTACTTTTGACATTGTGATGAGAGATATTTGTCCGCTTTAGTCTGCGGAATCTGTTTTCAATCCGTATTCCCACGAGGCGCCGTCCTTAGTGTCCTTGACGACTATGCCCAATTGCTTCAGTTCCTCCCTGATCCTGTCCGAAGCGGCGAAATCTCCGCCAGCCTTCGCGTTTCGACGAAGCGTCAGAATGAGGTTCACCAATCCTTCGGTCAGCTCGGACGACGAGCCTTGCTCCTCTGTTTTTAATCCCGCCTTCAATCCAAGTATGTCGAACAGCAGGGAAGAGTACAGTTTCTTCAACCCCTCGATATCCTTCGCCGAGAGAGATTCCCTGCCTTCGCAAGCCGAATTGACGGCGCGCGCGCCGTCGAACAGAACGGAAATGGCGACGGGACTGTTGAGGTCGTCGTTCATCGCCTCGAAACACTTTCGCTCCAGTTCTGCCACATCGAAGCTCGACGAACGCGACGGTTTCAGCGAGTTCAGCGCGTCGTAAGCCCTGAGCAGACGGTTAAGACCCTTTTCGGCTGCCTTAAGCGCATCGTTCGAGAAATCCAGAGTGCTCCGGTAGTGCGCCTGAAGGATGAAGAAACGCAGAGTCATCGGACTGTATGCCTGCGCTACCGACGGATGCGAACCCTCGAACAGCTGGTCGAGAGTGATGAAATTGCCCAGCGACTTGCCCATCTTTCTGCCATCGACGGTAATCATGTTGTTGTGTACCCAATACCTTGCCGAAGGCGCTCCGGCGGCGGCGTTTTGCGCCATTTCGCACTCGTGGTGAGGAAAAAGCAGGTCCATTCCCCCGCCGTGAATGTCGAATCCGTCGCCGAGATACTTTTTGCTCATTGCCGAACATTCCAGATGCCAGCCCGGAAACCCGTCGCTCCACGGCGAGTTCCAGCGCATGATATGTTCCGGAGCAGCTTTTTTCCAGAGAGCGAAATCGAAAGGCGACCTCTTGTCCGCGCCCCCTTCGAGTTCCCGCGAATTGCACCGCAAGTCGTCGAGGATTCTGCCCGAAAGTTTCCCGTAGTCATGCGTTTCGGCATATTTCACCACATCGAAGTAAACCGAACCGTCCGACACGTAAGCGTAGCCGCTGTCGAGTATCTTCTCCGTCAATTCTATCTGTTCCAGTATATGTCCCGAAGCCAGAGGCTCGATGCTCGGACGCAGAACATTGAGCCTATCGGTTGCATAGCGGTACTTGTCGGCGTAAAGGAGAGCTATTTCCATCGGTTCCAGCTGTTCCAGCCGCGCCTTTTCGGCGATTTTGTCCCTGCCGTCGTCGGCGTCGTTTTCCAGATGCCCCACGTCGGTAATATTGCGCACATATCGAACCTTATAGCCCGAAAACCTCAGATAGCGAAACAGCAGATCGAACGTAATCGCGGAGCGCGCATGTCCGAGATGCGGCTCGCCGTAAACAGTAGGTCCGCACACATACATGCCCGCATTGGGCGCCTTTGCAGGCTCGAACAGCTCCTTTTTGCCGGACAGGGTGTTGTATAAATATAATTCAACCATAATAATCGTTTAGAAAACGGACGCAAAGATATTTCTTAATTATGAATTATAAAAAAACAACGGAAACATAAGTTCCCGTTGTCCTCTTTTGTATTTGTAAAACTGCTTGCGTCTCAAGTCAACTTTATAACCGCTTTATAATCGCGCTCGGTTTAATCCGAAAACGAAAATCGGATAAATCCGGTGACGGAAGCGTCGGGGTCGATACTTTTCAAGTATTGAGCCACCGAAATTTTCGCGTCCTTAATAAAATCCTGTTCGAGGAGAGTGCTGTCCTTGAAAAACTTGGTCAATTTGCCCTCCGCGATTCTGTCTATCATGTTTTCGGGTTTGTTTTCGAGGCGAGCCTGTTCTCTGCCTATTTGCATTTCGCGTTCCACTATCGCGGGCGGACATTCAACCCTGCTCACCGAAACCGGATTCATCGCGGCTACCTGCATAGCGATGTCCTTTGCCGCTTCGACGGGAATTTCCTTGTTGAAAGCCACCGCCGTAGCGAGTTTATTGTTCATGTGAACATAAGTTGCGAGATATTCGCCGGCGATTGTTTCACAGGCGGCTATCACATGTTTTTCGCCGCTTTTTCCGGTTTGGTCGCTTATCAGCTGCGCTATGGTAGAGCCGTCAACGACTATGGATTCCAGCGTTTCCCTGTCCTTCGGCACGGAAGAAGAAGCCGCTTCCGCGATTTTCGCCGACAAGGATTTGAACTCGTCCGTTTTGGCTACGAAGTCGGTTTCGCATCCGAGCGCCACGATTACGCCCGCCTTGCCGCAGGATGCCACCCGCGCCATGACTGCGCCTTCGGTAGTTTCGCGGTCGGCGCGTTTTGCCGCGACGAGTTTGCCTTTTTCGCGAATTATTTCGCCTGCGCGTTCAAAATTTCCGTCGGCTTCGGAGAGGGCGTTTTTACAGTCCATCATTCCGGCTCCGGTCATTTTTCTCAGTTTTGCAACGTCAGCTGCTGTTATTGCTGCCATATTTATATGAATATTCTTTTATGTTTTTTATGAGTTTGATTGCGGTTGTTGTCGTCTGTCGTCCCGTCTGTCGTCGCGTCGGTCATCCCGTCGGTCGTCGCGTCGGTCATCGCGTCTATCATCTCGTCGGTCGTCGCGTCTTGCCTTGCGCGCTCTCATTTTGCGTACGGGGGCATCTTCGCCTGCTTCGGGTTTTGCGGGAGCATCCTTTTCCTTTTCCATTTTCCTTTCGTTCAGTCCCTCGAACACGGCGTTGCACATGATTTCGGTGATGAGGTCGATGGATTTGGCGGCATCGTCGTTTGCGGGGATAACATAGTCGATGTCGGTGGGATCGCAACAAGTATCGACCATTGCGATGATGGGGATGTTCAAACGTTTAGCTTCCTTTACGGCGTTGGCTTCCTTCTGGATGTCAACGATAAAAAGGGCGCCGGGTATTCTGGAGAGGTCGGCTATCGAACCGAGGTTTTTTTCCAGTTTGGCTCTTTGACGCGAGATTTGCAGTCGTTCGCGTTTCGAGAGAGTGTCGAAAGTTCCGTCGGTCAACATTCTGTCGATGGAGTTCATCTTTTTGACCGCTTTGCGTATCGTGGGGAAATTGGTAAGCATGCCTCCGGGCCAGCGTTCGGTGACGTATGGCATCCCTACTGCTTTAACTTTTTCGGAGACAATATCCTTTGCCTGTTTTTTCGTTGCCACGAACAGGATTTTGCGCCCCGAACGAGCTATGCCGTGGAGCACTTTTGCTGCTTCGTCGATTTTAACGACGGTCTTGTACAGGTCGATTATGTGTATTCCGTTTTTTTCCATGAAGATATAGGGAGCCATCTTGGGATTCCACTTTCTTTTCATGTGTCCGAAGTGAACGCCTGCATCAAGTAAGTCTTGAAATGTTGTTCTTGACATTTTTAATTTCTATTTCTGTTTGTATTCTGTTGTATAAACTCTTTTATAACTCTTTTCGTCAATTTCCCGCGTAGCGGCGTATCCGGTCGGGGAAATTTTCCGCAACGGAGCATTATTTCCGACTGCGTTGACCATGTCGGGCGAATAATTCAAACTGCCGTTGTGCGAAATAAAATTCATGCAATAATTCGGCGATTCAACGTTTGCTGAATTGGAATCTTTTGCGTGCTCCGGGGCGACCGGGTTTCTTGCGTTCCACCGTGCGGGAATCGCGGGTGAGGAATCCATGCTGTTTCAGTGTGGCGCGGAAAGCTTCGGTGTCGATTTTGCAGAGTGCGCGGGCTATTCCGAGTCGGAGAGCTTCGGCTTGTCCCTTCACTCCGCCGCCGTTGAGATTGACCTTAATATCGTATTTGCCTTCGTTTTCGGTGACCGAGAGCGGCTGATTCACCACGAAGCGCAGAATTTCCGACGGAAAATAGTTTTCCAGCGTGCGTCCGTTGATAGTGATATTGCCGCTTCCGGCGGAGACATAAACGCGGGCAACAGCCGACTTTCTTCTTCCAAGTGCGTTAATTACTTCCATTTTCAATTGTTTAAATTTCGTTCAACTTAATCGTTGCGGGTTGCTGAGCTTCGTGCGGATGCTCGTTTTGGGCGTAAACATACAGATTGTGGAATATTTTCGACCCGAGTCTGTTTTTAGGAAGCATACCTTTGACGGCGGCTTCCACCACGGCGCACGGTTTGCGGCTCAGCAACTCTTTCGGAGTTGTGAACCGCTGCCCTCCGGGATAACCGGTATGGCGCACATACACCTTGTCTGTTCGTTTTTTACCCGTCAGTCTGATCTTGTCCGCGTTGACCACTATTACATTGTCGCCGCAATCGACATGAGGGGTAAAACTGGGCTTGTTCTTGCCGCGCAGAATCAGTGCGATTCGCGATGCAAGGCGTCCCAACACCAAATCGGTGGCATCGATCACGTACCATTTCTTTTCGACGGTCGATGCGTTTGCCGATACTGTTTTGTAACTTAAAGCGTTCACTTTACCTTGTCTTGTTTTTAATTAATAATTAATATATATATATCCATTTAAAATGGACTGCAAAGGTAATAAGTTTTTTGAAAATTAAGAATTAGCGGTGTTAGCGGCTAGCGGTTAGCGGCTATGGATGTCGAATAAATAACTTATACGGGATTCGTTAAGGATAAAGTTCAAATTGTCGCGTAAGCCAAGCCCCGCAGGGGCGACACTTTGAATTAAGAATTAAGAATTAAGAATTAAGAATTGCCTGACGGAAAGTCGGACGGTTCATTTCTCCCCGCGTCCGTCAGGCAATTCTTAATTTTTAATTCTTAATTCTTAACTGATGTTACGCAGTGTGCGGTTTTTTAGCACACAGATGACACAGATTTGACCGATGACACAGATTTACGCGGATTGGGATTCGTGTAAATCTGTCGAATCTGTGTCATCTGTCGAATCTGTGCCATCTGTCAAATCTGTGTCATCTGTCAAATCTGTGTCATCTGTCAAATCTGTGTCATCTGTCAAATCTGTGTCATCTGTCAAATCTGTGTCATCTGTGTGCTAAAAACCGCACTCTGCGTAACATCAG
>JAITHX010000018.1 GCA_031279735.1 Prevotellaceae bacterium | reverse complement strand
AGCCTTCGGCGACCTTGCGCAAAGGCTTCGCAAAGGACGCGAAGCCTTTGCGCCCTCTGCGAAGCCTCTGCGCCCCTTGCGGTAAAAAAACACCGCGACGCGGTGAAGAACCGCACAATAGCAGAACCTGATTTCTTATTATTACACAACCGGAAAGTATGGAAATAATACGTCATGATAATTTCAGCGATAGCTCTATCAACGGATTCGAGACATCACCGCAAAATCAATATAGAGACAAGCAAAATCACAGTTGCCGCTTCGGACTTCGGCAGCGTCACGGAGCGCGAACTGTCGCTGTAAATGCCGCAGAGCATATCGTCGTTCCGGGTATAGGAAGGGTATAGGAAGGATATAGGAAGGATACAGGAAGGACGAAGAAATGACGACAGCGAGGCTTGTTTCAGGGCGTTATGGTCGGGGGTGCCGCGAGCATAGACCGTATCGCGCTGAACGCATGGAGGCTTCAAAAACGTAAAAGACGGTCGAAACATGCGAATTATGTCGAAAAACATGCGAGTCTCGAAATTTTGGACAGCCAGCCCTATCCCATAAATATACCGGCGAAGCCTTCGTGTTTCTTCGCGCCTTCTTCGTGTTTCTTCGTGTCGTAATATTTCTGTTGCATGTTTAGGGATGTGTTAGAAATAACTTATAAAGGATGCAGTTCGGTTTTTTAGCACACAGATGACACAGATTTCAATTACGAATTACGAATTACGAATTACGAATTACGAATTACGAATTACGAATTACGGCCGACTGCGGCTGTACCACCGAAGTCGGCCGTAATTCGTAATTCGTAATTCGTAATTGACGAGCCGGTCGTAATTCGTAATTCGTAATTCGTAATTGAAAGGCGACCTTGCGCAAAGGACGCGAAGCCTCTGCGCCCCCTGCGAAGCCTTTGCGTCCTCTGCGTTACAAAAACACCGCAACGCGGTGAATAACCGCACAATCCCTTAATAAGAGAATAAGGGTGAATATATGCTGTAAGGAGGCTACTAAAGACACTTTGAAAAATAAGGGTTTTATGACTTTTCCACACAATTCTCAGTAGAACCTAAAAAAGAAACCGGCGCCCGTCTTTCGCGACAGCCGGATGCCGAAAAAAATTCGCACCTTTGCAGCGTTTATTTTTTACATGTATGAAAATTAATTTGTTTTTATCGGCATTATCGTTTGCCCTTTGTCCCGGACTGCTTGCGGGACAGATAAAGGATTCGCTATCCTACTCCATAGGGGTTCAAATAGCGTCCAACCTCAAGAAAAACGGAATTATCCACAAGTTCGAGATCAACTCCTCCTTTCTGGAAGCGTTCGTCGATGTAAAGTCGGGCAGCCCGAAGATAAAGCCGGAAGATATGGAACGAATCATATCGTCCAGCTTTACCGCACTTCACGAAAAGGAAAAAAAGGAAAACGAGGACAAGGGCAAAGCCTTTCTCGAACAAAACGCGAAGAAAGCGAATGTGGTAGCGCTCCCTTCCGGCTTGCAGTACAAAATATTGAAGGAAGGAGCGGGCGCAAAACCCCTTCCCGAAAACAAAGTTGAAGTCCACTACACCGGTTCGCTGGTCGACGGCACAGTATTCGAATCCTCCCGCACTTCCGGCACCCCAGCGCAATTTACGCTCAAAGAAGTTATTCCAGGCTGGACGGAAGGACTGCAGCATATCGCCGAGGGCGGCAAAATACAGTTGTTCATACCCCACAAACTCGCTTACGGCGAACGCAACATGCCCGGCTCTCCCATCGGACCCTGCTCCACGCTGATATTTGAAATAGAATTGTTGAAAATTGAAAAGTGAAACGAGGTATAGGGTATAGGGAATAGGGTATAGGTGGGGTGTCCAAAATCCCGTATCGATCATAAAAATTTTCCAGATGACGCGGATGACGCGGATGACACAGATTCAAATCCGCGTAAATCTGCGTCATCTGCGTTATCTGTGTCATCTGCGTCATCTGCGTCATCTGCGTCATCTGTGTCATCTGTGTCATCTGTGTGCTAAAAACCGCATACTGCGTAACATCAGTTCATAATTCATAATTCATAATTTATAATTCGAAGAAGAGCATTCTCTGGAGTATATACACTGCTGCGCCGACGAAATAACCCAGAAGCGCGAGCCACGAGATTTTTTTCATATACCAGATGAAATTGATTTGCACCATGCCCATTGCGGCTACGCCCGCCGCCGAACCTATTATCAGGATGCTTCCGCCCGTGCCGGCAGTGTAGGCGAGAAATTCCCAGAAATAGTGATCCATAGGGAAGTCGTACATGCCCATTGCTCCGGCAACGAGCGGTACATTGTCCACTATCGACGACAGGACGCCTATTGCAATAGTTATGAAATAATACTTTTCAGGTTCGGGCAGAGCGATGGAATCGAGGGTCTGCGACAGGAGCTTCAGGTGACCGAAAGTCTGCAGCGCGCCCACAGCCATCAGTATTCCGAGAAAGAACAGCACGCTCGGCGTGTCGATGTTCTTAATCATCGCAATGACGGAGTGATGCTCCTGCCGGTCGTGATATTTTCGGTGCATGATGTCGGTAAGTATCCACAGCAGTCCCAGCCCGCCGAGCATGCCGGCGTAAGGTGGAAGATGAGTAATGGTTTTGAATATCGGAACAAATAGCAGAGTGCCCAGCCCCATTCCGAGTATCAGTCTGCTTTGCCATTGCGGTATCGAGGTGGGATAGACTGCCGTAGTCGGCCCGTCGGGGCGGCCTACATTGCCCTTCATGCGCGACGTGAGAGCCAGAAGAGGCGCAAGCATAGCCGCAAGACTTGCAACGAAGGTGTGCGTGATGATATTCACGCTGCTGATTTTTCCTGAAACCCAAAGCATGATAGTAGTCACGTCGCCTATGGGCGACCATGCTCCGCCGGAGTTCGCCGCAAGCACAATCATCCCGATAAAGAACAGCCTGTCGGCGCGATCGGCGATAATCTTGCGAATCAGCGCAACCATGACAATAGTGGTAGTCATGTTGTCCAGCGCTGCCGACATGAAGAAACTGATGATGCAGATGATCCACAGCAGAAGATTCTTTTTGGTTGTCGAGATTTTGTTGGTTATGATAGCCAGCCCCCGATGCGAATCCATAAGTTCCACAATAGTCATTGCGCCTATCAGAAAGAACAGTATTTCCGCAGTTTCGCCAAGATGTTCGAGCATCGGGACATGCGTGAGCCATGTCAGAAACGACGCATCGGGATGCAATTGCAAATATTCGCGAAATTCGGGAAGATTTTCGGCAAGCGCGGGCGCGTCGATCGCAAGGCAAACCCACATTAAACTTCCCAGCAGCAAGGCTGATGCAGACTTGTTGACGTGGATGACATGCTCCAGCGCTATGCACAAGTAACCCGTAATAAAAACAACACTCATTAATACAAACATCGTATATTCGTTTTATTCAATCGGCTGCAAAGATACTACATAAAGTTATACGGCGGTTATACTATCTAACAACTTCACGATAGATATTCATCATTTCTGCCGCAATCTTTGCGCCGGAGAAGCGTTGCGCGTATTCGCGTCCTTTTTCGCGCATTTGCGCCGCAAGACTGCTGTTGTTTAATATCGAGATGATTTTTGCGGACAAATCCTCGTCGTCGTTCGGATCGACGTAGAGGGAATGGGCGCCTCCCGCCTCTTCGAGACAGGAACCCGTTGCGGCAACAACCGGCGTGCCGCTCGTCAGCGCTTCGATTATCGGAATGCCGAATCCCTCGAAGAACGACGGATACACGAACACGCTTGCCATGCGGTAGAGTGCCGGCAAGTCGTCGGTCGGCACGTTGTCGAACAGGTGCAGTCGCGAGCCGAGACCGGCTTGGGCGGCGTATTTCTCCGTTTCCGTTCTGTAGGGCGTCGATTTTCCAACGGCAACCAGATGAATTTCGGCGGGAAGCCGTTTCAGAGCCTTCACTGCAAGCAGCAGGTTTTTGCGGCTTTCGATGCTGCCCACATTGAGCAGGTAAACGGGAGGCAAACCGTATTTTCCGGCAATGCGCCTTTTGGTTTCTTCGCTTGGCGCTGTTGCGAAAACGGGATCGCAGCCCTGATACACGACGTTGATCTTCTCTTCGGGTATCCGAAAGAACGACACTATGTCGCGCTTCGTACATTCGCTCACGGCAATTATCCTGTCGGCTCGACGGCATGCGCTGCGAAATTTGAAGCGGTAGATTGCGCGATCCGCCGGCTTGTAGAATTGGGGATAGCGGAGAAATATCAGGTCGTGGACTGTGACGACGGTTTTCGCGCCGGCGGGCGTCTGCATCGGCAGTTCGTTGCTCAGTCCGTGGAATATGCTGATTCCGTTCGCGGCTATGTCCCGCGCAACGCCGCGCGAACGCCACAGCGAGGAAAAAAAACGATAACCGCCCGACGGGTAAACGAACCGAACGTTGGAACGCGAACGAATGGTTTGCAGTCGAGGGTGCGGGTTGCGTTTCGGGGTGAAAAGCACATATTCGTTGTCGGGGTAGAACTCCGACAGTATTTCTATCGTATAGCGACTGTAGTTCCCCAGTCCCGTGCTGTTTCCCGATGCGCGCTTGGCGTCGAATCCTATTCTCATTTTCGATGATCCGTAATTTTCAAATTGAGTCATGTCGCAAAAGTAGGGATTTATTGCGAGATAGCTTTTAGGAATTATGAATGAAGCATGAAAAACGCCGCAAAGCGGTTAAAAAACATTTCTCTGCGGCGAGAACTGTTAATTTGTCCCGCAACGCTTACTTTGAATTGAAAAAATCCATATATTTGCATCCGATTTATGAATTGATATTTTTTGAAAACGTAAGATAAAATGAACGCTCTCGGCTTATTCCGCACTCCCGAAATCCTTTCGACCGAAAGGCTCGATGTGTTTGTTGCAGAGAGAGAGAGAGAGAGAGAGAGAGAGAGAGAGAGAGAGATTAACAGACAGTTGTACATACCTCGTCGGTAATAAAAATACAACAATTCTCACCCCTCCCGTGAAACACACGCGGGCGGGATTTCTTTTTTATGCCTTTATATATATGTCGCGCCGGTCGTCTGGAGTCGACTCCAGTCGAAAGAGTCGATTTCGGTCGAAAGAGTCGAAACACAAATCAAACCCCTCCTGCCTATGAGAAAATAAGCTGACAAGAATGCTTTCCGGCTACGCGCCGACGTGCGGCGGTGCAAGTCCGCCAAAACCAAAGAACCATATTTTTAATTAATTCAAACAAAATCGTAAATATGAAAAGGAAAATTATAAACGATATTCGCAGGGGCTTGCGCAAAACATTGACGGCGGCAAGTCTTTTATGCTTTGGAATCGCGCTGATGGCGCAAAACACCGTAACCGGTACGGTGGGTGACGAAAACGGCGCTCTGTCGGGCGCTACGGTCACTGTGAAAGGCACGAACATAGGCGTGCTTACCGGTAGCGACGGAACTTATTCCGTCAATGTGCCTGCTGGCGATGTTACGCTGGTGTTCTCGCTGATGGGCTTCGTTACGCGGGAAGTGGGCGTCGGCGGACGGACGGTAATCGACGTTCGGCTTGCGGAGGAAACCACCGAACTTACCGAAGTGATTGTTACCGCTCTCGGTATAAAACGTTCGGAAAAGGCGCTCGGCTATGCGGTGC
>JAITHX010000247.1 GCA_031279735.1 Prevotellaceae bacterium | reverse complement strand
ACTCCCGCGCTGACGCCTACGCCCCAGTTGAAATTGCCTGCTCCGAAGGAAATCGGACTGTAGGCGGTGATGAACTTGCGTTCGTATCGGGGAGTGATGTAGAAGAGGGATGCGTATTTAGCCGAGAAGCTGCCCTTGCTCACGAGGTTCACCACCGTGCCTACGTTGACGAACACGTTGCGCCATGCGTTCCAGTCCACATTCAGTCTCAGCGCCGTCGGCAGTTTGATGCGATATTTGCGCACTGCTTCGGATTCGGTCAATATGCCTTCCCGCTTGAGATAATCGACATACGCCTCGAAGGTGTCTCCTTCGGGCGGAGCGTCAAGGTCGGACACCTTGAAGTTGTCGGCGTTGAGGGCGAAATGTCCGGAGTTTTTCGAGGCGGTGTAGCCCACGGAACCTATGTCTGTTATCGAGGCGGAAGCCTTGAGCAGATAAGGCGTGCGATGCAGGCTGTCGCGTCGCCATGAGGGATTCCATTCGTATTCGAAGCCAAGGTCGAGACCGAAGGAACTCCCCTTCATGTTGTTCAGCAAGTCCATGGGATCGCCGTCGTCTATCAGCTTGTCGATTCCGTCGGAATAGACAAGCGCCACCTTGCCCCGCATGCTTTCGAATATGTCTTCGTTTTCGATGTTGTTCAAATCAGGATCCTGATTGATTTTCATCTTGAGGTCGTCGATGTGCAGGGAACCGCCGGCGAATCCCGACAGATATTTGCCCGTGACGCCGGCTTTGACCTTGTGTTGCGAATCTTCCCACACGGTTCGGGCGTAAGTCAGTCCCATGTCGGCGAAAGCGTGAACGCCCAAACTCATTTTATCGACGGCGATACCCTTGCCGAAATAATCGTAAGTCTCGTAGCCTCCGATGAGTTGAAAGATTTCGTTGCTTATGCCTACTTCGTCGAGCATGACGCGCACCCGAGTCGACAAGCCTATCGAGCCGATTTTCTTTCCGAGATCAAGCATAAACGACGGACCGAGAACATCGGCGTTCACGTGTATGTCCTTAGTGCCGGAGCCTTGCACTTTGGAGTAGTCCTTTCCCTCTTTCCAATCGTCGAAGCCTGAAAAGACGGACGCGGTTCGGATGCTGTAGGCTGTGTTGTCGAGACCTACGCTGAACGAAAGGATATTCACGTTTAGCTTATAGCGACTGTCGGCTATTGAGGCGGGATTGAATATCATTCCTCCGGCGGCGCGATAATTGTGGGAATCGTAGCCCGCGAAATTCTGGGCTTTCATTTCGACGGCACCCGACAATGCCGTCGCAAGCAATAGAATAAGACACTGTTTCTTGTTCATAACTATTAGTTTTTAATCACGCCTGCAAAGATATGATATTATTTTAATATTTGCGGGGATATCGAATAAATTAGCGCGCAGAAGACGTATCCATGTCTATCTCCATATCTTCCAGCTTGAAATTATTAGTATTCGGATCGAAGTTCAGTTTCGCCGCAAAGTCAAAGGGGAAACTGTCGCTGTCGGAACCGTAATCCAATTCGACGCTAATCTCGCCGTCGCCCCTTACAAGAATGGTGTCTTCATCAATCTTTATTTCGTCTATATCCACGTCATAGACCTCATCGGGTCTGGCGTGAACGGACAATTGCTCCAGCTTGCGCGGCAAATTCCGGGATATCTCGTCGAACAGCAGCCGTTCTATATTTTCAACTTTAAGTCGTTTCTTTTGAGGGCGCGTCGGCGTTACCACCATAAATTTATACCCTCCCTGCAAACGAACATAATTTGCCAAATCAGACAGTCGCTGCTTTTTATCCGAAGTCATTCCGCCCGACTTTATTTCAATGACAATTTTTTCATTGTCTTTTTCGGCGACCAAATCCGCTTCATAAGGTCCTATTTGCTTGTTCTTACATACAACATAACCCTTATCGGCATATTCGTCGTACAATTGTTCCATTGTCATGTCGCGGAAGTACTTGCTTAAATATTTGTCTTTAATTTGCATGTTTTTATTCATAATTCGCAATTGCTCCTTTGAGCGTTGCCTGCGAGCACTCCTTGATTCTCACCCGCACTATATCGCCTATTTCAGCTTCTTCTCGCGGAAAGACAGTCATTTTATTTTGCGGAGTACGTCCGCAGAGGTCTTTGTCCGAGCGTTTGGAGACATCCTCCGCCAGCACTTCCACCGTCTTTCCTATTTCCTTTATATGACTTTCCATAGACAATTTGCCTTGCAGCTCGATTATTTCCGTCAGTCGCGCTGTTTTTTCCCCGTCGGGAACATCGTCCCTGAACAGTCTGGCAGCTTTAGTGTCGGGGCGTTCGGAGTATTTAAACATGTAGGCGAAGTCGAACCGCACTTCTTCCATGAGCGAAAGCGTGTCGAGGTGGTCTCGATGCGTTTCTCCGCAGAATCCGGCTATGATGTCGGTCGAGATGGCGCAGTCGGGCAGGATACGTCTGATAGTCTCTATTCTTTGCAGGTAGTCCTCGCGCGAATACTTGCGGTTCATTCTTTGCAGCACCGCGCTGCTTCCCGACTGCACGGGCAGATGTATGCAGGGGCAGATATTGTCGTGTCTCGCCATGGATGCCAGCACCTCGTCGGTCATATCCTTGGGATGCGAAGTCGAGAATCGTATTCTCATGTCGGGCGCGGCTTCGGCGACCGCCGACAGCAGAGCGGCGAAATTCATTCCGCCGCCGGTGTAGGAATCAACGTTTTGTCCGAGCAGCGCAATCTCCCTGTAGCCGTTGTCCTTCAGTTCGCGCACCTCGTTCAGAATCGTTTCAGGGTTTCTGCCGCGTTCGCCGCCTCTGGTGAAGGGCACTACGCAAAAAGTGCAAACGTTGTTGCAGCCCCTTGTGATTGAAACAAAAGCTGTGACGCCCGTCCTGTCGAGGCGCAGGGGCGAGATGTCGGCATACATTTCGTCGCGCGCGAGCAGCACGTTGATGCCCTTTTGTCCCGTTTCCACCTTTTCGAGAAGCAGCGGAAGCTGTCGGTAGGCGTCGGGTCCTGCCACGAGGTCAACGAACTTGTTTTCCAGAAGTTTTTCCTTCAGCCGTTCCGCCATGCAGCCTATAATTCCCACGCTGAGAGCGGGGCGGCGTTTCTTTTCCTGCACGAAACAGTCGAGACGCCCCAAAACCCTCTGTTCCGCATTGTCTCTCACGGAGCAGGTGTTGATGAGGACGAGGTTTGCCTCGGCGAGTTCCGAAGTCAGCGAATAGCCGGCGTCCTGCATGATGGAGGCGACTATTTCGCTGTCGTTCACATTCATTTGACACCCGTAGGTTTCGATATACAATTTAGGTCGCGTCGCGTCGTATATCGGACGGACGGAAGCGTTTATTTTTCGCGGCGGAGTGATTATCATCCTATTATTTCTTTTTCCTCAAGTCGAGCAGTTCCACCTTGCGAAACTCAACGGGATGACTTTCGGACTGCAAGGCTATGCGCCCCTCCTTCAGCGGCAGTCCCTCGACAAGGTTCGGCTTGGGGTTCACCGCGTCGCCGCCTATGGTCAGCCGCGTGTAGGTGAGGATGGTGTCGCCTTCCATTACGTGATGCACCAGACTGTCGCCGAATACAATCATTTCGAGAGTGACCCACTGGTCGCCGTGATAGGTTTTCGACTTCGAATCGTAGCAGTGCCCCTTGTAGGGAGCGCCGTCGATGAAAATCTCCGTTCCGGGCGTACATACGTTTCCCGTTCTGCGTTCGTTCGTGCCGTCGCCGCCGAGCATCTGAGCCTCGATGCACACGGGAAAGTCCTGTTCCAAAGCCATTGCAGCGGGGTCCTGCGAGTGCAGCATCGCGCCGCTGTTGCGATAAGCCCAGCCTGGTCCGCCTTTGGACTGTTCGCCCGTAAAGCGGTATTCCACGCGAAGTTTGTAATGGGAATACGAATCGTTGGTGTAGAGATGTCCGAATCTGCCGGCGAAGTCGTCGCCGTAAGCGTCGTATTTCGTTTTCAGCACGCCGTTTTCGACATAGAACGTGTTGCCGAAATTATCGCCTGCGGGATAACCGGCAATCTTCACCGTCCATCCTGTCAAATCCTTTCCGTTGAACAGCTGAATCCATTTGCCCGACTCCCTGTTGCGGGCGCATCCGGCGGCAAGCAGAGCCGCGAGGAGCAAAAGAGGTAAAGTGCGTTTCATATTATGTTGATTTTAAAATTAATTCCAATTGAGTTTCATCTGTAATCCAAATCCAAGTCCTTGATAAGAGAGGCTACCGACGAGTTGAGCGATATCAGATAGTCAACCTTTTCCTTTGGCGTATAAAGCCTGTTTTTAGGCTGTTCGTCCGCAACCGGGGTCTGCTGCACCACCCATTCTATTTCTATTGTCGGGCTGCAGGTCGTTCGCAGGTGCTTCAGCAGGTCGGACGAATGTTCGGTCATTACGTTCTTGTGCTGTTCGTTGATGACGGGGTAGCGCACCGTGCCCCCGCCCGCAAGTTTGGGGGTGTATTCGAGCAGTCGTCCGCTCAGTCGGGGCTTGCGGGTCTTTATCGTTTCGGCGAACTTGCGCCATTCCTCCGCAAGCTTTTCCTCCGACAGTTCGTTCGACCGTCCCTCCGACAATTCCCCCGACAATTCGGAAGCATTGCCGGCCTGCGGCGAATCTTTGGCAGTCGGAGCATCCGTTTTTTCGCTTTTCGCGTTTTTCCCGTTTTTCACCTCCGCGAGCATGGATTTGAGCGACGGGGTTTTCGGCGCTTCCGGCAAGGGAGCTTCGCGGTTTTTGGTCGCGGCGGGGGCAGGGGCGGATGTCGCTACGGTTTGCTGGGGAGCGTCCTGTTCGCTTGATTCATTTTTTTTTTCTCTCCCTATTCGGGAGATGTTCAGCAGAGCGAGTTCGACATGCAGGCGCGGGTTTCCTCCCGACTTGTAGCCGGCTTCGCATCCGGCGGAGATGTTCAGAGCGTCGAACAGAAAGTCCAGCGGGCAGGCTACAGACTGATTCTTGTAGCGTTCGGCTATGCCGCTGCCGACTTCGAGCAGCGACATGGTTTGAGTGTCCTTGCTCACGAGCAGGTCGCGAAAATGAGCGCTCAGTCCGGCAACGAAATGACCCGGATCGAAACCCTTTCTCAGTATTTCGTCGAAGATGGTCATGGCTTCGCGGTAGTCGGTTTTCAGGAAAGCCTCGGTCAGCTTGAAGTAATATTCGTAGTCGAGCACATTCAAGTCCTCGATGACTGCCGAATAGGTCACATTGTTGCCGCAAAACGACACCACTCTGTCGAATATCGAAAGCGCGTCCCTCATGGCTCCGTCGGCTTTGCGGGCAATGATGTTGAGCGCGTCGGGTTCGGCGGTCACGCCCTCCTTTCGGGCTATGTCCTCGAGGTGCGCCACGATGTTTTCCACATTGATTCTGTTGAAGTCGTATATCTGGCATCGCGAGAGGATCGTCGGGAGAATTTTATGCTTTTCGGTAGTGGCGAGTATGAATATCGCGTGTCGCGGAGGCTCTTCCAGCGTTTTGAGGAAAGCGTTGAACGCGGAGGAGGAAAGCATGTGCACCTCGTCGATGATATATACGCTGTATTTGCCTATTTGCGGGGGTATTCTCACCTGCTCGACGAGCTGCCGAATGTCGTCCACCGAGTTGTTGGAAGCCGCGTCGAGTTCGTGGATGCTGTAGGAGCGCCCTTCGGCAAACGAGCGGCAGGATTCGCATTTGCCGCAGGCTTCCCTGTCGGCGTCGGGGCTGAGGCAGTTGATAGTTTTGGCGAAGATGCGCGCACAAGTCGTTTTGCCCACGCCGCGCGGTCCGCAAAACAGATAGGCGTGGCTCAAGTGACCTCTTTCGATGGCGTTCTTGAGCGTTGCCCCGATTGTGGACTGCCCCACTACCGATGCAAACGAAAGAGGACGATATTTGATTGCCGATACGACGAACTGTTCCATAAGATTGTGAAATTAAGTGTTTTTTCGAGTATTATGTTTTTTAATTTAAAAAAAGCCGTCCGGCTCTCGTCCAATGACATGAACCGAACGACTGAACATAGAATTACATTACATTACATTACATTAATTCTAACATTTTCGAGTATTTGTCGGCGTTTTGCTTGTAGGTGTCGTTTTCGTTGCGGAAACGAAAATTGATGTCCTTCAATGCCTGAATCACGACTTTCTGATTCTCCTCGTTTTTCAGTTCATACGACTTTTCAAAGTAAGGCAGAGCCTTTTTCAGCTGTTCGTCGGCAAACGTCACGAGTTCTTCATACTTTTTGTTGTCCTTCTCTGCCATTGCCTGCTCGTCGTACTTTGCGGCTTTGTTGAAATAGATGATCCCTATTCCGTAGTAGCCGAAGAAATAGGAGGGATCGACCTGAACTGACTTTTCGTAGCATTTCACCGCGTTGTCCGCGTCTTCGAGTTTCTCGTACAGACTGCCTTCGGCAAAATAGAGCGAAGCGTTGGTCGGTTCCTTGTCCTGTGCCGACTTGATGAGGGGAATGATGTCCTTCGGACTCCTGCCCGACGACATGTAGTTGTTGATCAATCCGATTATCAGCTGCTGATTTTCGGGATTCCCCGCTATGCCCTTTTCGAGATACGAACGAGCCTGATCCTTCTTGTCCGCTTTTTCCAGAACGCTGGCAAGAGCGGCGTAGGTGTCGCCGTGTTCGGTGTATCCTATCTGCACTGCCTTGGTCAGGAACTTTTCCGCAAGATCCAGCTTGCCCGCCTCGTTTGCTATGACCCCGGCGTAATAGTAGCTGAGCGAATCGGTTTCGCCTACCAGCGGATCGGACGAACAATCCAGCGAAAGGGCAAACAAATCGACCGACAGTGCATAGTTGCCAAGCTGATAGCTGTTGAACGCCTCGTTCTTTGCCAGAGACGAAAGTATCTTCAGGTTCGCGCCTATCTTCTTGGAGTTCTTTCCGCCGGCGTCAAGCGATTTAGCCTTGCCATAAGCGTCGTAAGCCTTTCGCAGAGGTTCGGGGACTTCGTATTGCGTAACGTTCCAGAACACTATCACCCCGTTTGAGAAATAAACCTTTTTGTCGGGAAATGTATGAACTTTATACTGTTTGTTGTTGAGGGTTTCCGTCGATTCGGTCTTTTCGGCGGAACCCATAGTCAGAGCATAAGTGGTTTCGTCCATTCCCGCCACTAATCCGTTTGCCGGAGCGACGGCAATTTCGTAGAACAGTTCGCCTCGTGCAATCCATGTTTTAGGATTGATGCTTTTCTTCTCGTCGGCAATGCTTTTGTCGCTTGCGGCGATCTTCTTTTCAAATTTCTGGGAAAACGCCGCGCTTGCTGCGACAAGCATGAATGCGGCTATCAATAACTTTTTCATAACTGTTTATTTTTTTATAGTTTATACTTCAGTTTCGTTTAGCTGTTCGTCCGCGTTTTCGCTGGGTCTGTCTTCGCTTTTGCCCACCTGAATCACGGCGGCGATGGAATCCTTTTCTCTCAGTTTTATCAGTTTGACGCCCTGCGTGGCTCTGCTCTGGAGCGCAATCTCCGACACTGCCATGCGGATGGTGATGCCCGATTTGTTGATAATCATCAAATCCTTTTCGTCGTTCACGTTTTTGACGGCAATCAATTTCCCTGTCTTATCCGTTATGTTCAGGGTCTTTACGCCTTTTCCTCCGCGTCGGGTCACTCGATAGTCGCCTATTTCGGAGCGTTTTCCGAATCCGTTTTCCGACACCACGAGTATTTGAACCTTATCGTCGCCGGCACAGACCATTCCGATTATCTCGTCGTTCTCCTCTATGGTCATCCCTCTGACCCCCGCGCCTACACGTCCTATGGGGCGAACGTCCGACTCGTTGAACCTGACCGCCCTGCCTTCCTTCGACGCCATTACTATTTCGTTTGTGCCGTTGGTCAGGCAAGCCTCCAGAAGTTCGTCGCTGTCCTTGATGACTATGGCGTTGATGCCGGTCTGTCGCGGACGCGAATACTCGGCGAGACGGGTCTTCTTGATAGTGCCGCCCCTGGTGCACAGCACTATGTGGTTGCTGTTGATATACTCCTCGTTCGCAAGGTCTTTGACGTTGATGTAAGCCATAACCTTGTCGTCGGCTTCGATGTTGATAACGTTCTGTATGGCGCGCCCTTTGGAAACTTTCGACCCTTCGGGCACTTCATACACCTTCAGCCAGTAGCAGCGTCCCTTTTTAGTGAAGAACAGCATCGTTCCGTGCATGTTCGCCACGTATATATGTTCGATGAAATCCTCGTCTCTCGTCGTGCTGCCCTTCGAGCCTACCCCGCCGCGACTTTGCAGCCGGTACTCGTTGAGCGGAGTGCGCTTGATATAGCCCAGATGCGAAATGGTGATGATCACATCCTCGTCGGCATAAAAGTCTTCGGGATTAAACTCTTCGGCAGTCATGACTATGTCCGTTCTGCGCTCGTCGCCGAACCGCGCCTTGATGTCGGCAAGTTCGTCCTTGATTATCTGCATTTGAAGAGCTTCGTCGTTCAAAATGGTTTTCAGGTGTTCTATCACCTTCATCAACTCGGCGTGCTCTTCCTTCAGCTTGTTCCGTTCGAGACCCGTCAGCTGCCGCAAACGCATTTCTATGATAGCCGAAGCCTGCATTTCCGTGAAGCCGAACTTCTCCATCAGCCCCGAACGCGCTTCGTCGGGCGTGCGCGAGGCGCGGATGATGGCTATCACCTCGTCCAGATGATCGAGCGCAATAAGCAGACCTTCGAGAATATGGGCGCGCCTTTCGGCTTGTTCGAGTTCAAATTTCGTGCGACGCACCACCACCTCGTGGCGATGACGCACGTAATACTTCAATATTTGCTTGAGATTCAGCTGGCGAGGACGTCCCTCCACAAGTGCGATGTTGTTCACCGCGAAACTCGTCTGAAGCTGCGTGTGTTTGAAAAGATTGTTCAGCACGACGTTCGCCACTGCCTCATACTTCACCTTGACCACCACGCGCATGCCCCGCCGGTCGCTTTCGTCGTTGACGTAGGCTATTCCTTCGATTTTCTTTTCGTCAACAAGCGCCGCTATGCTTTCTATCATAGTCTTCTTGTTGACCTGATAGGGAATTTCGGAGATTACGATGGTTTCCCTTCCCTTGTCGGAAACTTCTATATCCGTTTTCGCTCTGACTATCACTCTGCCGCGCCCTGTTTCGTAGGCGTTCTTTATTCCCTGTATTCCGTATATCGTGCCGCCGGTGGGAAAGTCGGGACCCTTAATGTGCTGCATCAGTTCCTCGACGGTTATGTCGTTGTTGTCGATATAGGCTATTGTGGCGTCGCACACTTCCTTTATATTGTGCGGCGGCATGTTGGTAGCCATACCGACGGCGATGCCCGAAGTGCCGTTTATCAGCAGGGCGGGAATTTTAGCCGGAAGCACTACGGGTTCTTCCAGAGAATCGTCGAAATTCAACTGAAAATCCACAGTGTTCTTCTCTATGTCCGCCATCATTTCTTCGGCTAATTTCCTCATTCGCGCTTCCGTATATCGCATTGCAGCGGGAGCGTCCCCGTCAACCGAGCCAAAGTTGCCCTGCCCGTCCACCAGCATGTAACGCATGCTCCACGGCTGAGCGAGACGCACCATAGCGTCATAAACCGAAGAATCGCCGTGAGGGTGATACTTACCAAGCACTTCCCCTACTATACGCGCCGATTTCTTATGCGGCTTATTGGACACCACCCCTAGCTCGGACATGCCGAACAACACCCTTCGGTGTACCGGCTTCAGTCCGTCCCGCACGTCAGGCAATGCTCTTGAGACGATAACCGACATCGAATAATCGATGTATGCGGTCTTCATTTCCTCCTCAATGTTTATTTTAATAATACGGTCGTTATTATCTTCCATCATCTAATCATTTCAATTTCATTACCTAATGCCATATTTTCCATCATTTTTCCGCGATAAAAACGTGCGCTAAGTTACTAATTAAACTGATTGCTTGCTCAAAAAAAATCAAATTTATTATTAATGATTTGGTATTCATATTATAGGGTATAGGGTATAGGGTATGGGGTATAATAGGGTATAGGGTATAGGGTATGGGGTATGGGGTGCTTCGCCGGATGGCAGGGATTCTGTTTCCGTTGTCCCCGCCTGTAATAGGGTATGAGGCGGGTTGTCCAAAATACGGAGGCAAGTCTTAAAATCTTCCTTCCGGCTTTCACCGCGTTGCGGTGTTTTTTATAAACGCTAAGGGCGCAAAGGCTTCGCAGAGAACGCAAGGGCTTCGCGTCCTTTGCGACACACACACACACACACACACACACACACACACACAGCGCAAAGGACGCGA
>JAITHX010000197.1 GCA_031279735.1 Prevotellaceae bacterium | reverse complement strand
CTTACGAATCGTTGCGCAATGAAGTTCATGCGGAGTATCATACCGATGTAATTGCGCTTTTTACCGTCTATTCTCCGGCTTCGCAGGGGATTGTGCCGCAGTATGACCCATACAAGGCGGCGTATGACGACGAAATTGCAGCTCTCGACATCATCCTGAAAAGCGAATTTACGGATGAAATCAAGGAGTACGATCTGGTGCGCGACAAGACTTTTCGCGGCTTTTCGGATGCGGTGAAGGCTTTCACCAATCATTTCAATAAGGAAAAGCGCGAGGCTGGCGAGAGAGTGAACAATATTCTTGCTCATTACGGCAATATCGCGGCACATACTATCGACGCCGAAACCGCCGCTATCGACGACCTGCTGCGCGAACTGCGTCTCGACGGGCATGTGCAGGATGTTACGGCGCTGGGACTGACGGAATGGGTAGACCAGCTCGAGATTGAGAACAACGAGTTCAAGACTTTGATGTATAACCGCTACAACGAACTTGCGGCTCGTACTGCTCTCCGAATGAAGACTACGCGAAAAGCTACCGATTCCGCGTTCCGTCACCTGCTGAATCAGTTGGACGCTCTTGTGCTGGTGAACGGCGAAACGGATTATATCGCTTTCATTACCGCTCTGAATGTCATCTCGGAACGATACAAGAATATCCTTGCTCAGCAGGCAGGAATGAGAGCAAAACAGAAACCAGTTGAAAATTGAAAATTGAAAATTGAAAATGCGGTTAAGATGAATGGAGAGTTTAATCAATTCTCCATTTTTTTGTTTTCAATGTTCGATTTTCAAAAATTTAATCTATTTTTGCAGACGATTTTCATTCTATTATTTACAAAAAATCAACCCGTTTTTGCAGGAGTTTTAACGGACTTCGACTCCACGCAGAAATAAAAATGTTAAAATTAAATATTCAGAAGTCCAATGGAGTTTATGTAGATTTGTTTTTCATCGTCTGAGGAGCTGTCTTAAAAGTGCTAAATGAGAGGATGTCATTGCGGGCTTGACCCGCAATCTACAGATAATTAAATTGCGTTTTCAGTGGATTGCGGGTCAAGCCCGCAATGACGTACTGTTAAGACAGTCCCTGCCGGATTATTCCGGTGAGTGAAAACAAATCCACATAAACTCTAATGGAGATAAAAGTTATGGTACATTTTACTGATTCGTTGAACAGCCCTGTATTGCAACGTATATTTAACATGCGCAGATTCGTCCTTATGTTACCCGTAACATTTTTACTTCTTCTCACAACTGCCTGCAACAAGGGAAAAGCAGATGAAGACGAAGAAACAACAGACGATGAAGCCAAAATCGAATACAGGACAACATTGAAAGTCGGCGCCAACAAGCAGTTCAAAACCATCAGCGAAGCTGCCGCCGCCGCTAAGGACAGCACTCTGGTCGAAATAGACGCAGGTACATACAAGGGCGACGTTGCAAAATGGACGCAAAACGAACTGCTGATTCGTGCCGTTGGAGGGGAAGTGATTCTCGACGCCGACGGTAAACACTACGACGGAAAGGGAATATGGGAAATAGACGGAGGACGTGTCCGTGTCGAAGGCATAACATTCAAAAATGCCAAAGTCCCCGACCAGAACGGCGCCGGAATCAGGCTTACCAACGGAAATCTGACAGTGGTCAACTGCCACTTTCTGCACTGCGAAATGGGGCTGCTGACCGCTAACTTCGCTTCAATACGTCTGCTTGTCGAAAACTCCGAGTTCGGTTACGGCGGCTACGGCAACGGATATTCGCATAACATCTACGTCGGATATATCGGCTACTTCTCCGTCTCGGGAAGCTATTTTCATCACGCCGCAAAAGGACATCTCATGAAAACACGCGCCGCAATAAGCATCATCACAAACAACCGTATCACCGACGAAAACGACGCAGCATCGCAAGCCAGCTACGAAATCGACATCCCTTCGGGAGGACAGGCAGTAGTGGTCGGAAACATTATCCAGCAGTCGATGCACAGCGAAAACCGAAGAATTATTGAATATGCAATGGAAGGGCACGACCATCATCAGAAAAATGAACTGTACGTTGCCTATAACACAATACTGAACAGCCTCAGCAGCGACGACGCCTTATTCAGAATGAACAATATAAACTCGTTCAAAGTCGTAGTTTGCAACAATCTTCTTCAGAAAAACATATATATCAATGACGACATCCCAATCCATGAGGCAAGCGGCAACGCAACTTTCGCACCGGGCGACTTGAATAACGACTTTTTCCCCTCGAAAGCGCTTTACGATAAATGGAAAAATACCGTTACGCCCGACATCGACAAGTTTCTCTCTGCAAACCTCAAGGATATAAAGGTGTCGCTTGTACCAAAAGCCGAGTACAGACATCCGATGAAGACGGTTGCGCTCAAAAACGCTCCCGTCTTCCCCGGCGCGTATCAGACTACATTCTGATTTAATCCGATGCAGCTTTGATATTAACACCGAAAACAGACGTTTATCCGGCAATAAAGCAAGATGTCGTATCATTATTAAATACAATTGAAACAGTTTTGAAAACAGAAACAGAATTAAAATATTCCATAACTCACAATGAATTCACATCAAGTACGAACTACATTTTTTGAATTTTTCCGCAGCAAGGGACATGAGATTGTCCCTTCTGCGCCTATGGTCATCAAGAACGACCCTACGCTTATGTTCACAAACGCCGGAATGAATCCTTTCAAGGACATCTTTCTCGGAAACGAAACTGCCAAAGCCGCACGTATTGCCGATACGCAAAAATGTCTGCGCGTATCAGGAAAGCATAATGATTTGGAAGAAGTCGGACGCGATACCTATCATCACACCATGTTCGAGATGCTGGGAAACTGGTCGTTCGGCAACTATTTTAAGAAGGAAGCCATCGAATGGGCGTGGGAACTGCTGCACACGGTTTACGGATTGCCGGCAGACCGTCTCTACGCAACAGTCTTTGAAGGCTCTGCCGAAGACGGAACGCCTCGCGACGACGAAGCTCTCTCGTACTGGAAACAGTATTTGCCCGAAGACCATATCCTGTTCGGCAATAAAAAAGACAACTTCTGGGAAATGGGCGACGTCGGTCCCTGTGGTCCTTGCAGCGAAATACATATCGACCTGCGCGACGACGACGAAAGAACAAAAATCGCCGGCTCTTCGCTGGTGAACAGCAGCAATCCATTGGTGATAGAAATATGGAATCTGGTGTTCATGCAGTTCAACCGCAAAGCCGACGGCGCTCTGGAAGCCCTGCCTGCCAAACATGTCGATACCGGCATGGGTTTCGAGCGTCTGTGCATGGCGTTGCAGGGCAAAAAAAGCAATTACGATACCGACGTCTTTCAACCGATAATTGCCGAAATAGCAAAACTTTCCGGCAAACAGTACGGCGAAAATCCCGACTCCGACATTGCCATGCGAGTTGTCGCCGACCATCTGCGGGCGTTAAGTTTCTCAATCGCCGACGGACAGCTGCCTTCAAACGTGAAAGCAGGCTACGTCATACGCCGTATTCTGCGACGTGCAGTACGTTACGGATACACTTTTCTCGGATTCAACGAACCGTTCATCTGCAAATTAGTAAACGTACTGACAGTCGAGATGGGCGAGGCTTTCCCCGAACTCGTCCGCCAGAAACAACTTATCGAAAAGGTCATCAGCGAAGAAGAATCGTCCTTCCTGCGCACGCTTGGCACAGGCATACGGATGTTGGACAAACTCTGCGACGACAACAGAGCGAAAGGCACAACCCTCGTCAGCGGCACGGACGCTTTCATTCTCTACGATACTTACGGTTTCCCGCCCGACCTGACAGAACTCATTCTCCGTGAAAACAGCATGACGATGGACAAGCCGGCTTTCGACGCCGAGATGCAAAAACAAAAGGAACGTGCACGCAATGCCGGAGCACAGGAAACCGGCGACTGGACAACGCTTGCCGAAGGCGAAACGGCTTTCGTCGGATACGATTTCACCGAGTGCGATACCCGCATTTTACGTTACCGGCAAGTGAAGCAAAAGGCGAAGGAGTTTTATCAAATAGTGCTTGAACAGACGCCTTTCTACGCCGAAATGGGCGGACAGGTTGGCGACAAAGGCAAACTGACAAACGCAGCCGGCGAAACCATCAAAATATTCGATGTAAAAAAGGAAAATAATCTGTCGGTACATTTGACCGACAAACTGCCCTCAGATTTGAGCGGTACATTTCGCGCCGAAGTTGACCTCGAAAAACGCATCGCCACCGAATGTAACCACACCGCCACTCACCTTATGCACGAGGCATTACGCGAAATTCTCGGAACTCACGTCGAACAGAAAGGTTCATACGTATCTCCCGACGTGTTGCGTTTCGATTTCTCACATTTTCAGAAACTGTCCGACGAGGAAATACGCAGGATAGAGATGCGCGTCAATGCCCGAATCCGCGCAAACATATCTCTTGACGAACATCGCGACGTGCCGATAGATGAAGCAAGAGAGATGGGAGCGATGGCGCTGTTCGGCGAAAAATACGGCGACAAAGTGCGCGTGATACGTTTTGGCAGTTCGGTGGAACTGTGCGGCGGCACGCATATTTCATCCACAGGACGTATCGGTTCGTTCCGCATCGTGTCGGAAAGTTCCATTGCCGCAGGTATTCGTCGCATCGAAGCAATTACCGCCGAAACCTGCGAACAGTTTGTTTATCACATTCAGGACACAATAAAGGAAATACGCGCCATGTTCAACAACGCGCCAAACCTGAGCCAGGCGCTGAAAAAACTGATAGATGAAGACGTCGAACTGCGCAGGACAGTGGAAAATTTCAGAAGAGAAAAGACGGTCGAATTAAAGAAGAAATTCATTGAACACAAACGCGAAATCAACGGCATAAATGTCTTTGTGATTCGCGGCTTTTATCATGCCGAAGTAATGAAGGACATTGCTTTGCAGTTGAGAGGCGAATTTCCCGAACGATTTTTCTTTGTCGCCGGAACCGACGCCGAAAACAAACCCTCGCTGACTCTTGCTCTGAGCGACGATTTGGTGGCACAGGGCATGAACGCCTCGCAGATAATACGCTCGGCGGCACGTCATATTCAGGGTGGCGGAGGCGGACAGGCGCATTTCGCAACCGCCGGAGGCAAAAACAGCGACGGCTTGACGATTGCCGTAAACGAAATTGTAGCCTTAATAGAATAGAAGTTTAGGGGCGTGAAATAAATAAGGGTATCTCTAAGAATCGCTGATTCTGACGAAAGTCAGAATCTCATTAGAACAATGGCATTGTGGGAGATTGCGGGTCAAGCCCGCAATGACGCTCTCTGTCATTCTGACGAAAGTCAGAATCTCATTAGAACAATGGTTTTATGGTAGATTGCGGGAATGCTGAACTTGATTCAGTACCGCAATGACGCTCTCTGTCATTCTGACGAAAGTCA
>JAITHX010000102.1 GCA_031279735.1 Prevotellaceae bacterium | reverse complement strand
AGAAGTTTAGTCCAAATATTGCGATCCCGACTAATGACAAACCGATTGTTTCGATAAACGGCTATTGGCAGGTTCGTAGCGAGTTACGCCGCAAGTTCTCTCAATTCGGTTTAGAGCGGGAATGATGTTCGCTGAAAAAAACAGTCAAAATCATAAAAAAACATGAAAGAGATAAATTCCGTCTCTCACGAGATGAAAGCAAAAACATGTTTTTTTGAAACAACCTCATGAGAGATGAAAACCGTCACTCATGAGATGAAAGCAAAAAAGGTATTTTTGGAAACAATCTCATGCGTGATGAAATCCGTCACTCACGAGATGAAATCGAAAAAGGTATTTTTGGAAACCTTCTCGCAAGAGATGAAATCAGTCTCTTGCGAGATAAAAAAAATCTCTTTCATGTTTTTTTTGAAAAATCACGCGAAAACGAAGAATACGACAGCCGGCGCGATATTCTCGGCAACTATGGGAGTATATTATACAGCATCATTTTTTATTTCAGGGATGTCGAATAAATAAGAGATGTCGAATAAATAACTTAAAAAGGGATGCCGTTCGGTTTTTTTTTTTTTTAGCACACAGATGTGACAGATGACACAGATTTCAATTACGAATTACGAATTACGAATTACGTCCCGACTGCGGACATACAGCCGAAGCCGGTCGTAATTCGTAATTCGTAATTGACGTACAGCCGAAGCCGGTCGTAATTCGTAATTCGTAATTCGTAATTGAAATCTGTGTCATCCGCGTCATCTGTGTGCTAAGTTATTTCTAACACATCCCTAAGAATTAAGAATTGCCTTCGGAAATTAAGAATTAAAAATTAAGAATTAAGAATTGCCTTCGGAAATTAAGAATTAAAAATTAAGAATTAAGAATTGCCTTCGGGCATGAAGCCGGATACGGATCGAAACTATCCCTGCGTCCGAAGGTCATTTCAATTAAGAATTAAGAATTAAAAATTAAAAATTGCCTGTAGGACGCAGGGATAGTTTCGATCCGTATCCGGCCTCATGTCCGCAGGCAATTCTTAATTCTTAATTCTTAATTCTTAATTTCCGCAGGCAATTCTTAATTCTTAATTTCCGCAGGCAATTCTTAATTCTTAATTCTTAATTCTTAATTTTCTTGTAGGCGAAGTAAAACACATGCGGCAGCACGGCAAACGACAGCGCCATGCAGACAAGTATTCCGCCTACGATCATTATAGCCAGCGGTTTTTGTATTTCCGATCCCATGCCCGACGACACGGCGGCGGGCAACAGCCCCATCGATCCCATGAGGGCGATCATCAGCATGGGACGTATGCGGTCGCGTACCGCTTCGTCTATTGCGGCGTTCAGGTCGCGGTGGCGCTGCATCTTGTTTTTCATCAGGGCTATCAGCAGGATAGAGTTGATGGCGGTCACTCCGAAGAGGATGATGAATCCTATGCCGGCGGAAATGCCGAACACAGTGCCGGTTGCCCAAAGCGACAGAAAGCCGCCGATGAAGGCGTAGGGTATGGTCGAGGCGGCTATCATCGTGTCCTTCACTGTGCCGAAGTTCAGATAGAGCAGCGCGAGGATGAGGACGATTACCGCCGGCACGATTACCGCCAGGCGCGCGGTTGCCCGCTGCTGACTTTCGAACTCGCCAGCCCAAACCATCTTGTTTTCCGATGTCAAGACTACCTGTCGCTCTACTTTTTCCCGAGCTTCGGCTATGGTGGAACCCATGTCGCGGTCGCGGATGCTGAACCCTACGCCCACGTAGCGACTGCCGCCCTCGCGATAGACGAACGTCGGGCCGGTGACGAAAAATATGTCGGCTATTTCCTTCAGCGGCACATATTTGCCGTCCATCGTGGGGATAAGGATGTTGCCTATCTTTTCCTCGTCGTCGCGATATTCCTTCTGGAATCTGAGCCGCACGTCGAAGGTTCGTTCGCCTTCATAAAACTTTGTGGCGGCTTTTCCGCCTATCGCCATCTCTATCACCGATTGAGCGTCGGCAACGGAGACGGCGTAGCGCGCCATGCGCGATTCGTCGGGTTTGATTTGCAGTTCCGGTAGTCCGATGCTGCGAAACACGTTGACGTCTTCCACGCCTCGAATGTTGCGGATGATAGCGGCGGTTTGGTCGGCAAGCGTTTCGAGTCGGTGCAGGTCGTTTCCGAATATCTTTATGACGAGGGAACTTTTCACTCCGGCAACATATTCTTCGACATTATCCTGAATCGGCTGACTGAAGCCGAAGATTACTCCGGGGTAGATGTCGAGCGAATCCTTAATTTCGGCTATCAGTTCTTCCTTGTCGATGCTGCGCTTCCATTCGCCCTCCGGTTTCAGCTGTGCGTGGAACTCGATGTTGAAAAATCCGGTGGGGTCGGTTCCGTCGTTCGGTCGTCCGGTTTGCGAGAGGACGAACTGTATTTCGTCGAAGGCGCGCAGTTTTCGTTTCATTTGTTTTGTGACACGCACGGATTCGTCGAGGTTGATGCTGTTCGGCAGGGTTGCGCGGATGTAAATCGCGCCTTCGTTCATGCCGGGTATAAATTCGGTGCCCCAGAAGAGAAAGCGCAGGGCGCATGTCAGCAGCAGGATGCAGAATCCCGCCACTGCCGTTCGCCGATTGCGTGAACTGAAACTGTAGAGGCGGTAGAGGGCGCGTGTAAGGAGTCGGCTCGCGAGAGTGGTTTTCTCTTCGACGGGACGGGAAAGCAGAAGTTTGCAAAGAACCGGCACATAGGTAAGCGACAGTATCAGCGAACCGAGCAGGGCGTAACCGAGCGTGAAGGCGAGGGGCGCGAACATTTTCCCCTCCACTTTCCTGAACGAGAACACGGGAAACAGCGCCACCACGAGGATGATCTGAGCGAAAAAGATGTGCGGGGCAACGCTTCCGGCACTGTTCTTTATCAGTCCTCCGCGAGCCGCGCGGGCGAACGTTTTCCCGTTGCCGGTTTCGCTCGAACGCTTTGCCAGCGCCACGAACACGACTTCGACTATCACAAGCGTCCCTTCGAGCAACAGTCCGAAATCCAGCGCGCCCATCGAGATGAGATTGGCGGGAAGTCCCTGAATGTGCAGCATGATGAGGGCAAACAGAAAGGATAGCGGAATGACGGAAGCGACGATGAGCGTCGTTCGCCAGTTGAAAAGAAAGACGAATATCACTATCGACACCAGCACGATGCCCTCCAGCAGATTGCGCAGCACGGTGGCGACGGTGGCGTCCACCAGCGTCGTGCGGTCGAGCAGCGGTTCTATCCGTATGTTTTCGGGCAGTATTCGTTCGTTCAGTTCCGCGATTTTCGCTTTCAGGTCGGCTATCACTTTTCCGGGGTTCTGTCCGCGCAGCATGACGACGATTCCCTGCACCAGGTCGTCGCAGTCATCGACGCCCACCTGTCCGAGACGGGGTTTGGACGAAATTTCGACGCTTGCAACCTGCCGGATTCTGACGGGAGTTCCGCCCTTCACTTCTATCAGGATGTTTTCGATGTCGTCCACGCTCTCGAGCAAGCCGATGCCGCGCACTACGAAAGCCTGACTGCCTTTTCGTATCACATCGCCTCCGACGTTGATGTTGCTTTTCGACACGGCTTCGTAAACATCGAGGGGCGACAGGTCGCAGTTTGCCAGTTCCAGCGGATTCACTTTGATTTCGAATATCTTTTCCTCGCCTCCGAAACTGACTATGCTCGCCACGCCCGGCACTGAAAGCAGTTCGCGCTCTACAAGCCATTCGTTGACGGCGGTCACTTCGCGAATGGGCAGATCGCTCTTCAGCACATAGCGATATATCTCGCCCGTGGCGCCCGACGGGGGTTCGATGGAGGATGCAGCTCCTTCGGGCAGTTCGAGACCCTGCATGCGATTGGAGGAATATTGCTGAGCATAGAAATCGTCAACTCCGTCGTCGAAAATGACAGTCACGACCGACAGCCCGAACAGCGATGTGGAACGCACGTCGGTTTTGCGCGGAATGGTGTTCATTTCGCGCATCACGGGCAGAGTGATAAACTTTTCGACTTCCTCGGCGCTGCGTCCGTGCCATTGGGTGATGATTCTGACGCGGGTGTTGGTCACGTCGGGATACGCCTCGATGGGGGTATTGAGGCAGGCGATGATGCCGGCAACGAGCATGACGCCGGTCAGAAACAGCACGAGCACATGGTTTTTCAGTGAAAAGGCGATGATGTTTCTTACGAATTTATGCATGTTTCACTCTCCTTTCAATCCTGCGTAGATCAACAATTGATGCTTGACTACCACGCTGTCGCCCTCGCGCAGTCCTTCGGCAACGTAGCTCGTGTCCCTGTAATGACCCTGTAAGCCGACTGTTCTCGTCTCGAACTTTCCGGATGCGGTTTCCACCACCGCGAAGTAAGAATTGTCGTCGAATATCAGCGCGTCGGAGGGAACGGCGATCAAGGTCTGTCCGGTTTTCCGCCGGAGTCTGACGACGACCGACATTTCCGGCTTGAATTTCAATCCGTCGTTCTTCATGACGATTCGCGCCTTCAGCACTTTTTCCTCAGCGTCGAACACCTGCGACATGGCGTCGATTCTGCCTGCGAACACTTCGCCGGGGTACGAGAGAGCCGTCACCTCGACCGGCATACCCTCTTCGACGAACAACAGGTTGCCGGCATAGACGTTAGCCATTATCCAGACCACGCTCAGGTCGGCGACGACGAAAAGCGGGTTTCCGTCGGGCGCGACTGGACTTCCCGAAGCAACACGTTTGTCAACAATGTAACCGTTCATGGGGGAAGCGACGGCGAAGCGTCCGTCGCCCTTGTCGGCAAAAGGCGCTCTGTCGGCTTTCGCCTTCGCGCGGGCGACATTCGCCTGTCGCAGTCTGGCTTTGGATTCGAGGAGTTCCTTTTCCGAGAGCAGACTGTCGTCGAACAAATCCTGCTTTTGCTGCAAATCGCGTTCGGCGACTTCGATTTCCGCTTCGAGCGACAATTCGTTCGCCAGCATCGCGCTGATTTCCGCGCTTCGCAGTTCGAGCAGTTCCTGTCCCTTATGCACCCTGTCGCCGATGGAAAAGCGGGTGAGTTCGACTGTTCCGCTCACGAGCGACGTGTATCGCACCATTCTGTCGGGATCGTATTCCACTTTGCCGGAGAGGGTCAATTCAGCCTCGCGGCTGCTCAAAACAGCCCTCACGGTTTTCACTTCCGCCAGAAACGCGGGCTTGAACACTCCTGCTCCTCCGCCTCCGCGATTTTCAACCCGTTCGTTCCCGCGTTTGCCCGCACACGAGGCGAGAACGACGAAAAGAACGACGAAAGGAACGCAAAATGCGGGTAAATGCTTTGTACTATTCATCATATCGAAATTCAATAAATTGCATTGTCGGTTGCGTGTTGAAGTTCGGCGAAGCGCGCCATCAGATTCTCCCGCGCCTTCAGCACGGTCATTCTGTTGCTCTTGTAGGCGGACATGAAGTCAAGATACTCCAGTATGCCGATGTTTCTGTTCAGAAAGTTCCTTGTGCAGGCGTCCAGCGTTTCGTCGAGTTTTGCGGGCAGTTCGTCGTCGCTGGCTTTCATGTAAAATCTGTAGGCGCGGACGTAGTTGTCGAAGGCTTCGGCAATTTCGAGGCGCGCCTCGTTGAGTTGTCGCTCCGACAGACGCCTGCTCTTCTCGACGTTTATCCGCGCCGCGCGGATGTTCCCCTGATTGCGATTGAACACGGGGAGGTCGAAACGAATCCCCGCGCCGGCGAAATTGTTCCACACTCCGCCGTAACGGTCGTAATTGGCGCTGAGGGTAATGTCGGGGATGCGCAGCGACTTTTCGTAGTCCAGCGAACGCTCGTGATATTTTTCTTCCATCGCCGTCCGCTTTACGTCGGGACGCTCGGCAACAATGTCCTGAAGTCGGGAAAGGGAAATGGCGTCGGGATCGACGGGATGAAATCCGTCGTCGCCTGTCGTCACCTCCAATTCTACCGAAGGCGCGAGATTGAGCAGCGACTTGAGCGTTCGACTCATCCCGTTGAGCGACACTTCGAGTTCATTGATCTCGTTTTCCAGCTCCAGAGCCGACGACTGCAGGCGCAACAGTTCGCTTTTCGCAGTGTTGCCGCGCATCGCCTGTCGGCGGAAAGCGTCGATGAGCTGTTCGCGCAACCGGAGTTGACGTTCGAGCGTCAGCCGGCAGGACTGAAGATATTCCATCCCGCAGATCGACTTCCGCAGTTCGACCCGAAGCCCGCGCAGGGTTTCGGCAAATTCCTGCACGGCTATTTCCCGCGACGCCCGTTCGCGGCGAACGAGTTTCCGTCGTTTGCGCGCCGTTTGAACAAGCAGACTCAGTTCCGCGCTGAACTGCTTTTCCCGTCCCGCTCGCCACAGATTAATCTGTTCGGCCGACAGTTCCGGATTTGGCAACAGACCGGACTGCACGATTTCGGCATCGACGATATCGACGTTCATACGCTCGGCTATCAATTGCAGATTTTGTTTCATAAACAGGCTTTCCGCCTGTTCGGGAGTAAGCCTGAGAGTGCGCTTGTCCTCCGCAAATACGTTCAAAGCCAGCAGCAGGCTCACTAAACAACAGTACATTTTCATTTAAATTACACAATCATTATCGCCGCAAAGATAATTAATTGAATTATGAATTATGAATTATGAATTATGAATTGCCTGTCGGACGCTGGGAGAATTACGAACTCCTATTGCAGTTTTTAGCGCGCCGGATGACGCGGATTCGACAGATTTACACAGATTTAAATTCGCGTAAATCTGTTAAGGGATGTTTAGCACACAGATGACACAGATGACACAGATGACACAGATGACACAGATGACACAGATGACACAGATGACACAGATTTTACAGATTTTACAGATTTACGCGGATTTGAATCTGTGTCATCCGCGTCATC
>JAITHX010000174.1 GCA_031279735.1 Prevotellaceae bacterium | reverse complement strand
TTGATTTTGCCGAAATTCAGGCTATTCGTCGCGCTCCGATGTATATGAACGACTACATCAAACAGTTGGATACTATCTTAAATTCCACCGGACAGGAAGTTTTGCAAAACGCAGGCACAGTTTCGCATGAGCGGGCAATGGAGAAAGCCGATGCCGAATACCGCAAGTATCAGGCGAAAACACTCAGCGAGGTGGAAATTGCCTATCTCGAAAATTTGAAAGCAGTGCAGAAAAAGATCGAAAACAAATAACCCTTGTCAATTACGAATTACGAGTTCTTTCCCGATTCATATTGTTGCAGACGATAAATTTCCTTTTGCCGTTCAATTTCCCGGCGAAGTTCTTCTTCATCCGATTCAGTAAAATCGGTATTTTGCGAGAATCCCAAAAATTCGGCGACAACGGGATTCTTGATAAATTCGAGTTTATCGGTTTGCCAGTCGGCTGTTTTTTCCAGCATTTCCTTTTGCACCAAATCTCGGTGTTGCGTGAGCAGCATTCTTTCGTAATACTGCGAGCCTATATTTCTGTCGAGCGTGCGTATGCTCCACATCTGTTCGTTCGCTTCTTTCAAATACCACAGCATCGCCTGCGGATTGCTCACGCGCATAATGCTGCGAATATGACTCCTAGTTCGCCGGATTTCGTTTGAAAAACTCCATTATTGCGGCATGCACTTGTCTTGTTTCCGCATAAATCGATATCATTTCGGTTACGAAATCGGAATAATTCAGGGTGTTGCTTTTCATCAGTTCGGATAGGGCGCTGGCTATTTCGAGCAGATTGGGGGTTTTGCTGTTCCGGATACCGAACACGCAAACAACGTAGCAGATGATAAACTGCATCATTTCGAATTGCGTGAGCGTTGCGCCCTTCACCATTGCCATTATCCGTTTTCTGGCATCCTTCCTGTTTGCCGGCGGCGAGACGACAAATTCCATGTCCTTTCTCAACAGTTTCACGAGGAAATAATCGGGTAACCCGCTGCATAGACGCTCTGTGGCGCGCATAGAGCCGGGATTGCAATTGGTGGCGAACAGCGCCATAAGGTAAACGGCAGCCTCGCAGGTGCCGTATTTTTCCGCAAACCATTTGATCTGTTTGTCTATATCGCTCCCGCTCAGGGAGGGAGAGTATATTGCCGTGAATGTGTTGAGGAAGTCGAATTCCAGATTCTTGCCTCCGGTTGTGAGAGCTGGGAAAAGCGAATTGGGCACATCGCCGATTTCCACAATCTTGACGGAAGAGAAGTCGTCGCGCATCATTTTCATGTATTCATTCGAGATGTCGAGGTTGATTACATTGTTTTCCTTGAGCCAGAAGTCAGCCAGAACCATTGCCGTGTTCGCCAGTTCGGGGTCGTCGCAAGTGTCGTGATCGGTGTGTTTCAGATATTCCTTAAAAATGCAGGAAATTTCCTTTTCCAGATCTTCCTTGTCGATTGCGGCGAATATTTCGCGATAATCGCGTAAATCCGCGTCGCTGCCGGCATCGTCGCCGAGGTTGATGTCGAGGTCAACATCGAAGGATTCGGCAGTACCCGTTCTCAGTATGAAGCCGAAGTTGCCTTTGCCCGCCGTTTTTTCGAGCTGGCGAATGATTTTTTCAGCCTGATCCGGAGTTTCGCAGCCGTTGTTGATATACATCGGTCGGCCGTTTTCCGTTCCGCACTTGATTTCTATCAGCGGAACGTTGTCGTTGTCCTCTTCCAGAAAATACTGTGTGGTTGAGGTGAAGCTTCTGTGGGGTCTGAAACCGTATTCTTCGGCATATTCCAGCGCGGCGAAAATTATGTTGTGAGCGAGTTCGTAGGAAATCTCCTCCATTTTGGACGCAAAATCGCCTTTTGCGATACGATCGTCAATATTTTCCGGCGGAACATTGCAGGTGAAGATTGTATCCTTCACTCCCAGACAGAACACGTCCACCATATACACGCAAAAAGTGACGTTGCCGCTTGCGTGCCGTCGGACAACGAAAATGTTCGGCAGTCCGTGCTCTTTCCAGTTTTTATTGATCAGGCATTTGTAAATGGGCAGGCTGCGCGACTTTTTCCGAATGAAGTTCTCCGGCGAAAGGGAGACGCGGGTCGTTTTATTCTTTTTAGACTTGGACATAAAATTTATCTTCTATATGTTGATTATATATTTTGTCATATTTTCAGTTTCAGCTGCAAACATTGCGATTTCTCTTTCGCGCCGTGATTATGCCGGGCAAAACCGTTTGTGTCGAAGTTGCAAACAAGCGCTTCGACCACTTCGCGGCGGTTTTCCATGTTTCCTCCGTTATGATAAAAATGATCTTTAGTAAGAACGTTGAATCCGTTCCAATACTTTTTGATCATTTCATTTTCGCGCCAGTAATTGTGATGCCATGTTGAAAGCACGAATTTGGCTTTTGTTTCGCTTAGCAAAAGAAACAGATTCGCCTCATCCTTCTCCGTCCAGCCGTTATAGTAATCCGCGTGCCGCCCGAAGTATGGCGGATCGCAATAGATAATATCGTCCTCCGTTGCCAGAGGGATAATTTCGACAAATGATTTGTTGAAAAACTGCCAGTCGGGTTCGGGCTGCACTATTTGCGACACTGCATTTAATTGATTGACAATTTTTGTAATGTATGCCTGTGCAAAACGGTCGGGCTTTTTGCAGAACGGTATGTTCCAGTTGCCCTTGCCGCCAAAACGCATCATTCCGTTAAAGCCCGCGCGCGAAAGAAAAATAAAGTCGAAGGGCGAATATTCGCCGCTGTTGAATCGGGAACGGACGGCCAGGTAATGATCGTAGCCGTTGTTTTCCGCCTCCCGCAACAATTTCCCCTCCTTTTCGAGATACCGGCGCATCAGCGGAACGGTAATCAAATGCGTCTGCACCGATTTGTAAAAATTGATTATGTGCGGGTTGGTGTCGTTCAATATCGCCTTTTTGTATCCCGAATTGAACGCCACAACGCCAGTCCCCAAAAACGGTTCAATCCACCGTCCTTTTACCTTCGGCGCAACTTCCCTAATCCATGGGACAAGTTTGGTTTTTATTCCCTGACTTTTGATTGGCGGCACGATTACTTTCATGTCAGTACTTTTTTCAACTGTCATGGAATCATCTCCTTCGTCCTTTCTTCGGCTGTTTCGGCTGTTTCGGCTGTTTCGGCGGCGGCGGCGGATACCTTTTAATCACAACCCTGATGATCGTAGCTTCCAGCAATCGTGTTTTCGCGGCGGCAATCAGCGACTTGGATGGGAAATCGGCATGAATTCTGTGATAGTTTTCGAGAAACGCGATCAGGGCGAGGATTTTTTCTATCAGATGTTCGGTTTCGTTGTTCATATAGTCGAATACATTATCCATGTAGCACATAATGAACTGCAAGTACTCGAACTTTGTAATCGTTTTGCCTTCGACCAGGCTCAGCAGCTGCGTCCGCATTTCGTTTCTGTTTGCGGAGATCAGCTGTTCTGCCGTTCGCTGCATTTTTATGAGGAAGTAATCCTTAAACCGGTCGAGCTGCCGTTCCATGTCGGGGTATGCGTTGATATGGAACTGCCGGTTGAACAGACTTTTCAGATAGACCGAAGCTCCGCACTCGCCGGAGTTTCTTTCGAACTTGCCGATTTGTTTCTCCGCATTTTCGGCATGGTTGCCGCTGACGCTGATCATCAGAAACGCGCGCATGAAGTCGTATTCCAGCCCTTCTCCGCCTATCGAGAAGGTTGGAAAGAGCGAATTAGGCACATTGTCGGTTCTCTCCGTTTTGACGGGCGCGAAGATTTCATTCATCTGCTTGAGATATTCATTCTGCGTATAGCGGTCGCACATGCCGTCTCTTTCGCGCCAGAACTCCGCCAGAATCTCCGCCTTTCTCATGGTTTCGGCATCGCTGCCTATTTCGTCGCGCCTGTTGTTCAGGTATAGAGTGAAAACGGAAGAGGTTTCTTTGTCGAGGGTTCTGGCGCTCGCCTTCGCGAGTTTTTTGCTGTAATCCTCATAAAATTTCTTTTCTTCCTTTTCGTTTCTTTTCATTTCGTCGGGCGTGCGAATATCGGGCATTTCCATGCTCGGACCCACATCGAAGTTGCCTTCTCCCGCCGTTTTTTTAAGCTGCTGTATGATCTTTTCAGCCTGAGCGGGCGTTTCGTCGCCGTCGTTGAAATACAGAGGACGCCCCTTTGCCCCTCCGCAGCGAATGTCGATAAACGGAACGTTTTCATCGTCCTCCTCCAGAAAATGCTTTGTAATGGAAGTGAAATTCTTGTGGGGCTTGAAACCGTAATCCTCGGCATATTCCGCCGCCGCGAAAATTATGTTGTGAACGAGGTCGTAGGATACTTCCTCGAGGGTGTACATATAGTGACATTCCGCGAGATAGTCGTCGAATTCGTTCTGCGGCATATTGTAAACGAACAATGTGTCCTTCACGCCCAGACAGCACTTGTCCACCAGATATCCGCAAAAGCTGACATTCCCGTTCGGGTGACGTCGGGTGACGATGATGTTTGCCCTTCCGTATTTGCGCCAATCCTTGTTGATTATACACTTTTCGACGGGTATGTTCCGCGATCGTTTCCTAATGTAATTTTCCGGCAGAATAGCCACCCGCGTTTTTTTACTTTTCCTGGACTTAGACATACAATTTATTTTTCCCTTTGTGTATATACGTTTATCGAAATCAATGAATATCCCTTTGCGGCACTACTGAAATTCGTCTCGCAAAATTATACATTTTCGCGACATTTTCGCAATACGTTCCGCTTTTGCAGTACGGCGAAATTGATGTAAGTTTGCACTTCAAAATTTAAACGACGGGAGATAATGTGCAAACTGATATTTTTAGTCCTTTTCCTCATTCGCGGATATGCCGCCTGCGCTTCGCCCGATTCTCTGCTGACTGCGCTCGACAGCGCTGTCCGAAACAGAAAATCCGCCGCCCCGGCAAAGAATCCGCGCATAGCCGAACTGAACTCGATGCTGAACGATGCCGAAAACCTCGAATCGAAATACCGCCTGTGCGATGAACTCTACCGCGAGTGCCGAGCTTGCGACGTCGCCGCCGCTCTCGACGCCGCCGCCGCCGCTCTCGACGCCGCCCGACAGCTGAACAACCGTCTCTACGTCGGCCGTGCCGAAATGAACAGGGCGGAAATATTCGGCCTCGCGGGAATGTACGGCGAGGCGCTACGCATCGCCGACCGGATCGACAAGCGGGATTTGGATTCCGCCGCCCTGCTCCATTACTGCCTGATTCGCCATTCGCTCTACGCCCTGATGTCGGAAAATTTGCCGGCGCCGGAGGAAAGGAGACGCTGCGACAGTCTGACCGCTCGATACGGCGACTCCGTTCTTCAAACTCTTCAAACTCTTCAAACTCTTCAAACCCTGCAAACCCCGCAAATCGCCGAACTCGAATCGGCAGCTTGCCGTATCGTCGAATCCGCCGCCCTGCGCAGAGCCGGCGAACACGGCGAAGCTCTGAACCTCATGCAGCGCTGCTTGGCGAAACACGGCGGCGACGAACAGCATTTCGCCGCTATCGCCCGCGAACTATCGCGAATTTATGCGGCAGCGGGCAACCGAACGGAACAAAAGCGCTTCCTCGCCCTCTCCGCCCTCTCCGATTTGAAAAGAGGCGTCGGTGATTGCGCCGCTCTGACCGAACTCGCCGCCGCACTCCACGACGAAGGCGACATCGACAGAGCATACAGCTACATTAAATGCGCGATGGAGGACGCTTCCCTCTGCGGCTCCCGATTCAGAATCATGGAAATATCGACCGTCCTCCCCCTAATCGCCGCCGCCCGCGACAGAAAAATGAAACTCGAAAAAGAAAAGCTGCTTAAATTCGCCATTCTCGTCTCCATCCTCTCCCTCGTTCTGGCGGCAAGCCTCTTCTACATTCGCCGACAGTACGGAAAACTATCCGCAGCCGAAAAAGCGCTCAAAGAAATGTACGACGACACGATGCTGACAAACAAAAACCTGGCAGAACTGAACCGAAAACTCACCGACACAAACGCCATCAAGGACGAATACATCTGCTCGGCTTTCAATCTCTGCTCGGTGTATATCGACAAACTCGAAAAATACCGCCACGACATCAACCGCAATATGAAACTGAATCGAGTCGACGACGTCGAAAAAACCACCGCACTCCCCCTAACGAGCGAAGAACTGAAAGAATTCCTCGCCTACTTCGATTCCGTCTTCCTCAAAATCTACCCGAACTTTATCGGCGACTTTAATTCTCTCCTCAACCACGCCGGTCAAATCCTCCCGAAAGCAAGCAACGCGCTCACTCCGGAACTGCGCGTGTTCGCCCTCATCCGGCTCGGCATTGCCGACAACGGTAAAATCGCCAAGTTTCTGCACTATACCCCGCAAACCGTTTATAACTATAAGCTGAAAATACGAAACAAACTCGCCGTCCCAAAAGACATTTTCGCAGCAGCAATAAAAACGATAGGACGGTAGTTGTGCGGGTTCGGTTGACTTCGGTCGACAGAAGTCGACAGAAGTCGATTTCTGTCGATTTCTGTCGATTTCGGTCGACTGAAACCGACAAAACCCCGACACCCCTCCAGCACCCTCCCCGCATCAATCCCCCCCGTACACGGCTGTCCGAAATCCCGTGTCAATCATAAATATCTTCGTTCCGGATTGATTTATTTCCAACGCATCACCTTAATGGAAGGGCTTTTCGGGAGTGAAACGAGCTTCCATTAACCCAGCCTGCGTCGCGCGATGCAGGGGCGGGGCTTGCCCCCGCCCTTGCCTGTCACGCCCGTTGCCGGAGACGAGGACTCATCGTCGCCGGAGACGAGGACTCATCGTTGCCGGTGACGAGGATTTAGCATCGCCGGCGAGGCTGATATAGCATTGCCGGTGATGCTGAGTCAGCATCGCCGGCAACGCTGACTCAGCCTCGCCGGCGATGCTAGGTCAGCATCGCCGGCGATGCTATATCCTCGTCACCGGTGATGCTGAGTCCCTGTTGTTTGTGATCGGCTACGCTGAGTCCTTGCGAACGGCTTGCCGAGTCGTCGTGAACGATGGGCGGCGACTGTCGGCGGCGACTGGTTCTCGCTGTATTTTTCCATTTTCAACTTTCAATACATATATATATGTATAGGAAGAAGCCCTTATTTCCCGAAGTCTCCCGCCACGCCTAGCTTCCGAAAAATGCCGCAATGCGGTTTGCGAAACTTCCGGAGTTTGTCGGGTTCTGTCGGGGGGGCTGTCGGGTTCGGTCGATTTCTGTCGACAGAAATCGACCGAAATCGACAAACCCCGAATTTTGGACAGCCCATGTATGGGGTGCTTCGCCTGATGGCAGGGAAGACGGCAATAGAATCCCTCTCGTCAGGCGAAGCACCCTATACCCCATACCCTATACCCCATACCCTATAATACCCCATACCCTATAATAAGCCCCCATATCCTCAGCGCATTAAAAAATATAACACTTTTTATGATCCCGAAAACATTGCGATATTAAAAATATCGTTACATTTGCCGCCGTGTAATAAAATGTAAATGTAAACGTAAATAGTGTGTTATGACGGCTTTATTATCTTATCGACAAACTGAACCCGCATCGGATACGATGATGCCGCATCGCATTTCCAGAGAGAGAGAGAGAGAGAGAGAGAGAGAGAGAGAGAGAGAGAGAGAGAGAGAGACAGCTCAATAAGTTACGAGGCTCAGCCCCGTATTCCCATAACAAAAAAACCCGAAATTCATATACCCCGACACCTTCGCGATTATATGCGGAGGGAGGCGGCGCGCGCTCCCGCTCCATTTCAAACGATTCGGAGGATGCGCGTCCATACTTGCATATACCTATATATACCTATTATATATATCCATTGTTCAACGCTCAAAACCCGTCTGCCTATGATTAAATAAAGAACCCCGCATACCATGCTTTCCGGCTGCGTGCCGATGTGCGGCGAATCGGAAGAGGTTCGCCGGCAAAACAATTAAATCAATAAACATAGACTTTAAAATTAATTTGAAACAAGAAATACAAATTATGGATATTAAAACATTAAATAAAAATCATTCCAAATATCTGCGGAAGATGATCTTCTCCGCCGTTATTTTTCTTGCCGGCACGTGCGGGCTGCTCGCTCAGCACACTGTGACCGGAAGCGTGTCCGATTCGGAGGGTACTCTGTCGGGCGCAAACGTTGTTGTGAAGGGCACGAATGTCGGCGCGCTCACCGGAGCCGACGGAACTTATTCCATCAATGTCCCCGACAACAACGCGACACTCCTTTTCTCGCTCATGGGATATGCCTCGCAGGAGGTCGCGGTCGGCTCGCGCACTGTCGTCGATGTGACGCTGGCGGAAGAAGCCGAACTGATAGACGAGGTGGTGGTGGTGGCTTACGGCGT
>JAITHX010000154.1 GCA_031279735.1 Prevotellaceae bacterium | reverse complement strand
GCCGTCGGTCAGATGAAGCGGAAGAATTATCTCGCTCCGTATCCGGGCGCGACGGGTCTGGCGCTGGTGATAGACAATACGAAACGGCAAATAACGAAGAGGGATGTCGTGCGGTAGTCATACGTAATTCGTAATTCACAACAGCTAATCGCTATCCGCTAAATCGTTGTAATCGGGAATGTCGTCGATGGGTACGAATCGTTGTTCCTGTTCGGAGAATTGATGGAAAAAATGCGAGACGCCGTTGGTTACTATCAGGTAGGGAACGTTGAGCTGGAGATTGTATCGCGACAGCTGTTCAAAGGCGGCGCCGGTGATTTTCACTTCGGGGGCTTTACATTCCACGGCAAGCAGTGGTTTTCCCTTGCGGTCGTGCACCACTATGTCGCTTCGTTTGGTCAGACCGTTAAGTTCGAGTTGCATTTCGACCCGAATGAGACTTTTCGGCACTTTCTTCGTTTGTATGAGATATTGCAGAAAGTTTTGCCGAACCCATTCCTCCGGAGTCAGAGTGACGTATTTGCGACGCACCGGGTCGAAAATCATTCTCGTTTTTCCCTCGTTCCTGATTCGATGCTCGAAGCGGGGAGGATTCATGCTTCGTTCGTTGTGCCGACTACTTCCGTTGTGCCGACTACTTCGGCGAAGCGCGGCATTCCGTACATCGCCAGAAAGAGTTCGGCGAGCGTCACCACATCCTTTTCGCAGTAAACGGCAATTCGTTGAATATCCTTGTCCTCGTAATAGACCTTAGCCACCATGCTGCCGTCTATGTCGTCCTTGGGCGAAGGTATTCCGAATACTGCGGCAAGGAGTTCGAGCGAGCAGTAATGTTTGTAGTCGCCGAATTTCCAGAGTTCCATAGTATCGACGAAGGGAATCTCCCATGGTTTTAGTCCTCTGGCGTCGAGTGTCGGCGGGAGGGGCATGGAATTGATGAGTATTCGTCGCGCAATGAAGGGAAAGTCGAACTCCTTGCCGTTGTGGGCGCACAGTTTGGGGGATTTTCCGGGAATCGAGGGGAGTTTCGAGAGCATTGCGGAGAAGTCGGCAAGCAGACGTTTCTCGTCGTCGCCGAAGAAAGATTTTATTCTCAGTTTGTTTGTGCGGTCGATGATGCCGCAGCTGATGCAGACTATTTTTCCGAACTCAGCCCAGATGCCAGCCTTGCCGTAGAAATCTTCCGGCGATTCGTTTTCCTTGCGCTGGTATTTGGTTTTCTTGTCCCACAGGATTTTGAAATGTTCCGGCACCAGATCGAAATCCTGATACTGGGGCACTGTTTCTATGTCGAGAAACAGATAATTTGAAATATTTTCCTTAAGCATGATTTTAATATTGCGATACGAATCTGTAAACTATGTTTCCTTTTTGGTTGTTCGGGTCTTTGGAGCGCGAGAAGCGCGCCCGTCTGGCGGCGTTAAGCGATGCTTCGCGGATACATTCGTCGATGCCCGACGGATTTTCGACTGAGGCGTCTATCACGTATCCAAGGCGGTTCACTTCGATGATCACCGTCACGTCGCCTCCGTTCCTGCACTTGTAGGCGGGGACGGGCAGGGAGATGACGTCCCTGCCTGCCAGAAGGAATGAAACCACCGACGGTCCCTTGTATGCCTCGCCGCCGCCGGCGGTCGTCGAGTTTTCGACTACGTCGCCCTCTCCTGCGGGCTTTCGGACGTTCCGTTCTTCGGTTTTTGTTTGTTCCTTTTCCCGTTTTTCCTTCAGCGAGGCTGAATTGACCTTCGAGAAGAAAGATATTTCGGCGCTTGATCCCTGTCCCGATTCGCTGCCTTTCGCCTCGAGGTTTACCGCCATGTTGGGGAGCTTGATATTGGAGGACTTCAACATTCGGTCTATCTCTTTGTTTATTTCCTCTTTTTCCCGCTCTTCGGCTTCCTTGGGATTCTCCTCGCGCTTTTCCTCGCGCTGATGAATCAGCTCGATCATGTAGGTGTTCCGGACGTGAAGACGGTAGAGCTTGTTGCCGGCAAGCAGAACGAAGACTATCAGATGGATTATGACACTGACATAGATGCCCGTTCTATTGTCGGCTATCCACTGTCCGAAGGTTCTGTGTTCGTCGCTGAACAGCTTGTCGAAGCGTTCTCTGTTTACAGGATGTTTCTGAGTATCCATTTTACGGTATTGAACAGCGAAAGAGCGACTATTATGCCGGCGGTGTTTGCCGCCATGTCCACGACGTCGTAGCCGCGTTGCACGTATTCCTGAATGAACTCGATGGTCACTCCGAGCGAGAAGGCTATCAGGAAACTGTAAACGTAGGCTTTGGGTACGGTTTTGCGGTACTGGCGCGAAAAGCCCGACATCAGAAAGAGCGTGAATACGGAATAGAGCATGAAATGCACCACTTTGTCGAAGTGCGGTATCCGCGACAGGAATGACGACGAGGGCATGCTGTCGTTCGGCGTCAAACAGGCGACGGCTATCAAACCAACCCAGAGAATGGCTCTCCAGTGATATTTTAGAACATTCAAAGACATTACAGTGCCGCCAGACGATTTTTCAGTTTTGCGCCTTCGGCTTCGAATCCCGGTTTGCCGAGCAGCGCGAACATGTTCCTTTTGTAGGCTTCGACGCCGGGCTGGTCGAAGGGGTTTACGTCGAGCAGATAGCCGCTGATGCCGCATGACTTTTCAAAGAAATAAACCAATTGACCGATGCAGTATTCGTTCAGCTCCGGAATTTCCACGCGGATGTTCGGCACTCCTCCGTCGATGTGCGCGAGCAGAGTGCCTTCGGCAGCTTGCCTGTTCACTTCGTCGATACGTTTGCCGGCGAGATAGTTCAGGCTGTCGAGATCCTTGTCGTCGGCGGGTATTTCGAGTGTGCGCCGCTGCTTGTCGACGCTTAGAACGGTTTCAAAAAGCGTTCGTTCGCCCTCCTGAATATACTGGCCGAGCGAATGAAGGTCGGAAGTGAAATCCACTCCGGCGGGGAATATCCCTTTGTTTTCCTTGCCTTCGCTTTCGCCGAAAAGCTGTTTCCACCATTCGGCAACGAAATGCAGGCGCGGATTGTAGTTGGCGAGTATTTCGATTTTCTTGCCGCTTTTGTAGAGGGCGTTGCGCGCGGCGGCATACTGCGCGCAGATGTTCTGTTCAAACGCTGCGTCGGGCGTCGAGAGTTTTTCCACGTCGGCGGCGCCGCGCAACAGCTCCTCGACGTTCAGTCCCGCAACCGCGAGAGGCAGCAGTCCCGCCGGAGTGAAGAGCGAGAAGCGTCCGCCAACGTTGTCGGGGATTGCGAAGGTGTCAAATCCTTCCCGCGCAGCCATCGAGCGCAGGGCGCCGCGTTCGGCATCGGTGACTGCCACGATTCTGTGTTTTGCATCATCGCCGGAATGTGATTCGATATATCGCTTCACGATTCTGAACGCCACTGCGGGTTCGGTCGTGGTGCCGGATTTCGAGACCACGATGCACGACACCCTTTTGCCGTCGAAATGTTCAAGCATTTCGCACAGATAATCTCCGTCGAGATGATGACCGGCGAAAATCAGTTCGGGACAGGGGGCGTCCGCGTTGTAGCTGCGTTTGAAAAACGGCGACAGGGCTTCCTTCACTGCCCGCGCCCCGAGATACGATCCGCCTATTCCTATTGCTACAACCACGTCGGAGTTTGCTCTCAGGCGTTGTCCGACCTCGTTCAGTTTGAGTAATTCAGTCTTGTCGAGTGTGGAGGGAAGGGTGAGCCATCCGAGAAAGTCGCTGCCCTTTCCCGTTCCTTCGCAAAGAGCGCGATTAGCGATTACGGCTTTTTCACTCAGTTCATTCAACATGGCTCGATCGACGAATGACTGTGTGCCGGCTATATTTAAACGAATATTCATACACATTAAAATTTTAGCTGCAAAGTTACGAATATTTTAAATTTTCGCAACGTATGCGAACTTCGACGGGCGGGGCAACTCAAATTGTTGCTTCCGTCCGAACTGTGATTTTTAGGATTTTAGGAATGTGCTATAAATAATTTCAGAGTTCCTGACACGAGAGGAAAACAAATGTCGCGCTTTTCAGAAAAATCAAATCCGACGCATCCATAGTCTCCGCGAGTTCCGCGTCCGGTTCGGGCGCCCGTCCCGACGGAGCCTGAACCCCGCCCTGCGCCTTCGGATTTTCCGGCTTCAGGCGTTATTTTCGAGACTCGCATGTTTTTCGACATAATTCGCGCGTTTCGACCGTCTTTTTACGTTTTTGAAGCCTCCACACATTCAGCGCGATACGGTCTATGCTTGCGGCACCTCCGACCATAACGCCCTGAAACAAGCCTCGCTGTCGTCATTTCTTCGTCCTGCCTTCGTTCTTCCTTCGTTCTTCCTTCGTTCTCCCTTCGTTCTCCCGCGCTCGGAACGACGATATGCTCTGCGGCATTTAGGGATGTGTTATTAAAATCTTCCTCCCGTTTTTCACCGCGTTGCGGTGTTTTTTTAACCGCAGAGGGCGCAGAGGCTTCGCGGAGAACGCAAGGGCTTCGCGTCCTTTGCTGTGTGTGTGTGTGTGTGTGTGTGTGTGTGTGTGTGGTGTGTCGCAAAGGACGCGAAGCCTCTGCGCCCTTAGCGTTTATAAAAAACACCGCAACGCGGTGAAAGCCGGGAGGAAGATTTTAAGACTTGCCCCCGTATTTTGGACATCCCACTCCCATACCCCATACCCTATTTTTTACTACCTTTGCAGCCTTTTTAGGTACGGATACATGGATATTGAATACGAAAAGGAATGTTAACCTTTACTTTAACCAACGGGATTCGCGTCATACATCAGTATGTTTCATCGCCGGTTGCCTTCTGCGGACTGATGATCAACACCGGCACTCGCGACGAGCTGGAATCGGAACACGGATTGGCTCACTTCCTCGAACACACTCTCTTTAAGGGCACTTCAAAGCGTAAGGCATATCATGTCAACTCCCGTCTCGACAATGCGGGAGGCGAGCTTAACGCCTTTACCGCAAAGGAGGAAACGATGATTCAGGCTTGCGTGATGTCGTCGGACTTTTCCAAGGCGGTTGAACTTATCGCCGACGTCGCCTTCAGCGCAACTTTCCCCGAACACGAGATAAACAAGGAGAAACAGGTGGTTTGCGAGGAAATAGACTTGTGTGCCGACACTCCCTCGGAACTCATTTTCAACGATTTCGAGGATCTGCTGTTTCAGGGTTCTTCGCTGGGACGCAATATACTCGGCACTAAACGCTCGGTGAACGGCTTTTCGTCGGACGACCTTCTGAGATTCGTCGGGCGCACCTACAACACCGACAGGATGGTGTTCGCTTCCACTGGCAAAATCTCCGAAAAACGACTGAGATACTGCTGCGACAAATATCTCGCCGCACGTTCGCCCAATCTTCGCGGATTCGCTCGCGCTAAGGCGGGCGAATACAAGGTGTTCGACAGGACGGTGAAGAAAGGAACGCATCAATGCCACGTCGTTCTGGGCAACAGGGCTTACGATTGCAACGATTCGCGCCGCACCGCCCTGTCGCTGCTCCTGAACTGTCTGGGCGGTCCGGCGACGAACTCCACCCTGAACCTGCTGCTCAGAGAGAAAAACGGTCTGGTTTACTCCGTCGAAACCGGCTACACGGCATATTGCGACACGGGTAACGCCACCCTGTACTACGCTTCCTCCGAAGCCGGCGCCGAAAAAAGTCACGATCTGGTGATGAAGGAACTCGCGAGGGTCAAGACCCAACTCATGTCGGGCTTCAGGCTGGCGAAAGCGAAACGGCAGTTCATCGGTCAGTCGCTCATTGCGCAGGAGAGCGGCGAACAGCTGATGCAAATCATGGCGAAAAGCATGCTGGCTCACGATCGCTTCGAAGGGAGCAAACTGCTGGTCAAGCAAATCGAAGCCGTCACCGCGTCGGACATCATGGATGTGGCGAACGAGGTGTTTTGCAGCGAATGTATTTCAAGGCTGTCGTTTTGTTAGGATGCACTCCGGATTTGTCCCGCCTTATCGGGTTTAAACTTATTTGTTACCTTTGCCCGATTTTTCGGATGAATAAAAAAACAGAACATTTAATTAATTATTAGAATTATATGAGTACGGTAAGTTATAAAGACGACAGTATTATTACCTTGAATTGGCAGGAGCATATCCGCCGAAGACCCGGCATGTACATCGGCAAACTCGGAGACGGCACTTCTCACGACGACGGAATTTATGTCCTCCTCAAAGAAGTAACGGACAACTCCATCGACGAATACACCATGGGCTTCGGCAAACGGATCGACATTTCGATATCGGACGAAAAGGAGGTGTGCGTGCGCGACTACGGACGCGGCGTCCCTCTCGGCAAAGTGATCGACGTGGCTTCGAAGATGAATACCGGAGCAAAGTACGATTCCAACACGTTTCAAAAGTCCGTAGGGCTTAACGGTGTCGGTATAAAGGCGGTCAACGCTCTATCCTCCCGATTCGAAATCATTTCGTTTCGCGACGGACATTATGCCAAGGCGGTGTTCAGCAAAGGCATCCTGCTTAAGGACGAACAGGGCGAAACTTCGGAAAAAAACGGAACTTCGGTGGCTTTCCTGCCCGACGAAGAACTCTTCGGCGACTTCGACTTTCATGCCGACTATATCGAAAACATGTTGAAAAACTATGTCTTTCTCAACGCCGGACTCACTGTCGCTTTCAATGGAGTTACCTATTATTCCCAAAACGGACTGCTGGACCTGCTGAACAGCAATCTCAACGAGGAACCCCTCTACGAACCGGTACACCTCAAGTCGCAGGACATAGAAGTGGCTATAACTCACGCCGCCTCAAGCTACGGCGAAAGTTTCTATTCTTTCGTCAACGGTCAGCACACCACGCAGGGCGGCACCCATCTTTCCGCCTTTAAGGAAGGACTTGTGAAAACCATTAAGGAGTTCTACAAAAAGGATTTTGACCCCGACGACATCCGTACATCCATAATCGCCGCCGTGAGCGTCCGAGTGCAGGAACCTCTGTTTGAATCGCAAACCAAAACAAAACTCGGATCGAAGGACATGACCGCCGGAGGACCGACAGTGAGAAATTTTGTAGTGGACTTTCTCAAGCAAACCCTCGACAATTACCTGCACAAACATCCCGAAATCGCCGACGTACTGCTCAAGAAAATCGTGGAATCGGAAAAGGAACGCAAGGCTATTTCGGGCATCAAGAAAATAGCCCGCGAAAGAGCCAAAAAAGTCGGATTGCACAACAAAAAACTCCGCGATTGCAGAGTGCACTACAACAGCAAAAACGAGAAATCCGACGAATCGACCCTTTTCATCACCGAGGGCGATTCGGCAAGCGGCTCCATCACCAAGTCGCGCGACGTCAACACCCAAGCGGTATTCAGCTTGAGAGGCAAACCTCTCAACACTTTCGGGAAAACGAAACGAATCGTTTACGAAAACGAAGAGTTTAACCTGCTTCAGGCTGCTCTGAACATTGAGGAGGACATAGACAATCTGCGCTACAACAAAGTGGTGATAGCCACCGACGCCGACGTGGACGGAATGCACATCCGACTGCTCATCATCACTTTCTTCCTGAATTTCTTCCCCGACCTGATACGGCAGGATCACCTTTATATCCTGCAAACTCCGCTCTTCAGAGTCAGAAACAGGAAGAAAACGCTCTACTGCTACAGCGAGGAGGAAAAGAATAAAGCCTTGAAACAATTGAGCAGCCCCGAAATAACCCGCTTCAAAGGTCTCGGCGAAATATCGCCCGACGAGTTCGCCGGCTTCATAGGCGAAAACATTCGGCTCGATTCGGTCAAACTAAGCAAAAACGATATTATTCAGGACCTGCTCTCGTTCTACATGGGCAAAAACACTCCCGACCGACAGGGATTCATCATCGAAAACCTCAGAGCGGAAGAGGAAATAGGAGTCTGAAAAATTAAGAATTAAGAATTAGGAATTAAGAATTGCCATCCGGAACAAAACCCCGACAGTGTTCGCAAATACTGTCGGGGTTTTGTTATTGCAATCCGTCAAGCCGAGAGCATTAAGGGATGTCGAATAAATAACTTAGCACACAGATGACGCAGATTTACGCAGATTCAAATCCGCTTATTCGACATCCCATAAAAGAGAACACGGAGGTTTCTTTATAACCTCCGTGTTCTCCATCCTTCGCGGTAGTGTTTTAAAGGTAGAATTATTCGTTGAATCGCTACTTTGTTCGCTATTCATTTTACTTATTACTCAAACCCTTATATACCGCGCCTGCAAGAACGGCGCCGACTATGGGCGCAAGCCAGAAGACCCACAGCTGCGTCAGAGCTTCGCATCCGGCAAAAATAGCCTGACTTGTACTGCGTGCCGGATTGACCGACGTGTTGGTCACCGGAATGCTGATCAGGTGAATCAGCGCAAGTCCCAGCCCGATGGCTATCGGAGCGAAACCTTTCGGGGCGCGTTCGTCGGTTGCTCCCAGAATGATGAGCAGGAAGAAGAACGTCATCACCGTTTCGGTAAGCAGTGCGGAAACCAGTCCGAACCCTCCGGGCGAACTGTCGCCGAATCCGTTTGCCGCGAAACCGCCTATTTCTTTGGCGCTGCAGCTGATGATCAGATACAGTACCGATGCTGCGGCAATTGCTCCCACCAGCTGGGCGCAGATGTACGGCAAAATGTCTTTCGACTGGAACCGCCCGCCTGCCCATAAACCCAGAGTTACCGCAGGGTTGAGGTGACAGCCCGAAATGTGCCCGATGGCGTATGCCATGGTCAGCACGGTCAATCCGAATGCCAGTGAAATTCCTAATGTGCCTACGCCCGCTCCCGCCAGCGCGGCTGTTCCGCAGCCTCCGAGCACCAACCAGAATGTGCCGAAAAATTCTGCTGCTAAACGTTTGTTTGTGTTCATGATATTAACATTTTTATTATTATAAATTCGCAGCAAGTTATGAATTACCGTTCAAATGAGAACGGTTTTCAGTGTGAAAATTATCCACAAGTTATCAACAGCGTTCTTTTTATTCGTTAAGCTTTTCGCCTTTACTGTCATATATTTTTGATTCCAGATAGCTGAATTTCGGATTCGCCTTGACGCTTATAAAGCACTTGTATTGAAGCGACCATTTCAGCCGGAGCGACGGAAATCCTTTTGTCAGAAATGCGGCTACATAGGGATGCACCATCAAAGTCAGTCGTTTGTTGCCCAATTTATTGGTGAAATAAGCTATCTGACTTTTAATCTGGCTGTCGAATACCACGCTTGGGGCTATGTGTCCGGTGCCGCGACAGGTGGGGCAAGTTTCGTCGTTTTTTATATGCAGTTCGGGACGAACTCTTTGTCTGGTTATCTGCAAGAGCCCGAATTTCGTCAGGGGAAGGATATTGTGCTTAGCTCTGTCGCCTTCCATCATTTTCTGTATTTTATTATACAGTAAGGTCTTGTTTTCGCTGCTGTGCATGTCTATGAAATCAACCACGATTATGCCGCCCATGTCGCGGACGCGGAGCTGACGCGCTATTTCTTCCGCCGCCAGCAGGTTCACTTCCAATGCGTGCGCTTCCTGACTGGTTGCCGATTTCATTCTGATGCCGCTGTTTACGTCTATGACGTGCAGCGCCTCGGTATGTTCAATTATCATGTACGCTCCCGATTTCAGGGAGACTACTCTGCCGAAAAGCCCCTTTATTTGTTTCGACACTCCGTATTGTTCGAAAATGGGCACTTTCCCTCTGTATAGCTTTACGATTTTTTCTTTTGCAGGTTCTATGTTGGTGATGAAATCCCGTATTTCGTTGTAAACCGCAAGGTCGTTAACGTATATATGGTTGAACGAGCCGTTCAGCATGTCTCTGAGTATAGCCGAAGTGCGATTAATTTCTCTTACCAGCAGCTCCGGCCTTCTGATGGCTCGCAGCTTGCTGCAACATTCGTCCCATCGCTTTATTAGCGAGGATAGTTCTTCGCTCAGGGTCTCTCCGCTCTTTCCTTCCGCCGCCGTTCTCATTATTATGCCGTAGTTCGGCGGCAGCAAACTCTTGATAAGTCGTCTCAATCTCTTTTTCTCCTCGTTGGAAGATATCTTCTGTGAAATGGAAATCTTGTCGGAAAACGGTATCAGCACCAAGTTTCTGCCCGCAATCGATATTTCCGATGTGAGACGAGGACCTTTGGTCGATATCGCTTCTTTTACGATTTGTACCATAATAGGCTGCCCCTGTTTCAAAAATGATGTGATTTTCCCTTCCTTCTCGAGAGGAGGAGCCATTCGAGCTTTCGTGAAAAGCAATTTCTTGCTGTTCGATGCGTTGTGAAGCACGAAACCGTTCAGCGACTGGAAATGATACCCCAAATCAAGGTAATGGATGAATGCGTCTTTTCCGTGTCCTATATCCACAAACGCGGCATTCAGCGCGGGCATGATCTTCTTAACCTTTCCCAGGTAAATATCAGCAACCGAAAATTCATCGCTACTGGTATCTTTATTCAGTTCAACTATTTTCTTGTTTTCAAGCAATGCAATTGAAATACCCGAGGAAGCTACATCTATAACTAACTCCCTATTGATCATATTCTATTTTTTTTGATGTCCTGTTTCATTGCAGTAGAATACAAAACCTAAAGGCTTAATAAGAAAAACCTTTAGGTTTAATTGTCAAAATCTCCAAGAGACTATTTTTTCTTTTTGTGACGATTCTTGCGCAAACGTTTTTTACGCTTGTGCGTTGCCATCTTATGTCTCTTTCTTTTTTTTCCGCTGGGCATAAGATTCTACTTTTTTACATTGCTTTTTACCTTGGACACAAATACCTTCGCCGGTTTGAACGCCGGTATGAAATGCTCGGGTATGATTATCGTCGTATTCTTGGATATGTTCCGGGCTGTCTTCTTAGCTCTTTTCTTCACTATAAAGCTGCCGAATCCACGCAAATACACATTTTCGTTTTTCCCAAGTGAAATTTTCACCGCATCCATGAACGCCTCAACGGTTCTCTGCACCGTAATCTTTTCTACTCCTGTACTCTTGGAGACTTCATTTACAATATCTGCTTTTGTCATAATTAATAAATTACAAATATTAAGTTAAACATTATTTTTAGCGCGGCAAAGATAATACATTTAATT